>DAINPC010000104.1:0-6499 GCA_036743695.1 Solirubrobacteraceae bacterium
GGCCGGGCGTCACTGTCGCACGCAGGGTGTAGCGCTCGGCGAACGGGGCGTCCACTCGGTGCGCCTTCAGGCCGACCCCGGCGAGAATCCGATCGGCCATTGCGTGCCGGTGGCTCATGTTCTCAGGAGTGTCCGAACCGCACGTCGGGGAGGATGCGCCGAGCCCACCGGGGCAGGTACCAGGCTTGGCGGCCCATGAGGCGGAGCAGCACCGGGAGCAGCAGCAGCCGGATGAGCGTGGCGTCGAGGAGGACCGCGACGCCGAGGATGATCCCCATCTCCTTGGGTGGGAGCGGCCCGGACAGGGCGAAGGTGAAGAACACGGCGACCATCACGGCTGCGGCGGCGAAGATCACCCGTCCTGAGTGCGCGAGGCCTCCTACCATGGCGTCCTTGGCGTTGTGGGTGTGGTCCCAGTGCTCCTTGGCGGAGGACAGCAGGAACACGGTGTAGTCCATCGAGATCGCGAAGATCATCGCGAAGAAGAACACCGGCCCCCACGCGTCGAGGAACCCCTGCGGCTGGAAGCCGAGCAGCGAGTGCAGGGCGCCGTCCTGGAAGATCCACTTGGCCACGCCGAACGCCGCTCCAGTGGCGAGCAGGTTGGTCAGCACGCCGGCGGCGGCGAGCAGCGGCGCCTGCAGGGCGACGAGCAGCAGCAGGAACCCGAGGGCCAGGACCACCCCGATCACGAGCACTGTCTTGGCGGAGAGGAGGTGCTGCAGGTCGTGGTTTTCGGCGACCGCCCCACCGAGGACGGTGCCGAAGGGCACGCGGGCGCGCAGCCTCTGGATAGTGGAGCCGACCGCGGGGTTTGAGGGGTCCTGGCGCGGGATCGCAGTGACGAGCGCCAGGCCGCCCCGGCCGGGCTGGGCTGGCAGCACCTGGGCGACGCCCGGGTCGCTCTGCGCGATGCGGGCGACGGTCGCGGCTTGGCCGGCGGCGGCGATCAGCTGAAGGGGACCGGTGGATCCGGGTCCCATCGCTGCCTGCACCTGGTTGTAGCCGATGCGCGAGGAGTCGCTGGTGGGCACAACCTTGATCGAGGGCATCGAGGTCTTCAGCTGGGTCACCGGGTAGGCAAGCCCGAGCAGCACCACGAGCGCGGGGATGCCGTAGCGCAGCGGGTGCTGCCAGAGCCGCTCGCCCCAGGCGGCGAACCGCGGCGAGCGGTGCTCGCCTGAGTGCGCCCAGGGCAGCGAGAGGTTGTCGACCTTGGGGCCGAGCTTGGTGAGCACCGCAGGCAGCAGCGTGAGCGTGGCGGCGAGCACGAAGATGACGGCGAGCATGATGCCGAGGCTCATGCTGCGGAACGCCGGGCTGGGGACGAGCATCACCGCGGTGAGGGAGATCAGGACGGTCACCCCGCTGAACAGCACGGCCTTGCCCGCGGTGTCCATGGTGACGGCCGTCGCCTCCTCCGCGTCGAGATCTGAGCCGAAGAGGGCGCCACGGAAGCGCATCACTATGAACAGCGCATAGTCGATGCCGAGCGCGAGCGCGAACATCAGCGCGAAGTTCATCGCCCAGATCGAGATCGGAATGATCTGAGTGCCGAGGTAGAGCGAGCCGGCGGCCGCGAGCAGACCGACCATCGTCAGCATCAGCGGCAGTCCGGCGGCGACGAGCGAGCCGAAGGCGAGCAGCATGATCCCGAGCGTCACGGGCCAGGAGATGACCTCCGATTTGAGCATCGCCGAACGATTGGCGGCGTTGAAGTCAGACCACATGCCGGCCGCGCCCGTGAGGTTGACCACGACGCCACCCGTGGAGAGCTTGTGCAGCCTGCCCTTCAGGCTGTCGGCGGCTGCGACCATCTCGTTGGGGTTCCGAGCGGCGCCCGCCTGCACGATCGCGGTGTGACCGTCTCGGGAGATCGACAGGCCAGGAGCAGGCGCGATCACCGTCCGGACGGCGCCGTCAGCCCGCAGCGCCTGTTCGACTCGCGCTATGGCCGACCTGAACGTCGGGCTGGCGACCGTCTGGGTCGGCGAGTAGACGACGGTCATCAGCCCGTAGCTGCCGAGGCCCGCGAAGTCGCGTTCCACCAGCTTGCGGGCCTGCACCGACTGCGACCCGCTCGCTTCCCATCCCGCCCCGGAGAGCGCCTTCTCGACCCGCGGCGCGAAGAACCCGAGCACCAGCGCGACCAACAGCCATCCCACCAGCACCGTGCGGAAGTGCGTTGCCGTGTAGCGCCCGAGGCGGCCGATCGGCCCGACCTGCGTCCTGTGATGGACCGGCTCCGTGGCGGCGGCGGGACGGGGCGCGATGGTGGCGCTCATGAGCTTGCCTCCTGGCGCGGATAGAGAACAGAACGCAACGAGAACAGGCGGCGCAGCACCAACGAGGCCGGGCACGCGCCGAACGCCACATACAGCCACTGGTTGACGCCGACGAACGCCGTCAGCAGCAGGAACCACGGGGAGACGAGCGCCGCGAGCGCCGCGCTGAGCAGAGTCATGCTGCCCGCGAGCGCGAACAGGACACGCTCGAGCGGCCAGTTGGGGTTGCCCGCAGCGGCGTCTTCTGACGCCGGGCGGAGGCAGGCGGGTGCGCTCATCGGCTCAGTCCTCCCTGTAGTACGGCATCGATATCGCCCACACGGCGGCGCATGCCACCGCAGACCTGCTCGCACAACTCGAACACGCCCTCATCGGCAATGGAATACAGCGAGAAGTTGCCCTCCTTGCGCCTGCTCACCAAGCCGCTGCGCAGCAGCACACCGAGGTGCTTTGACACGTTCTGCTGCGAGGCGCCGGTCGCCTGCTGAAGCTGCTGCACTGTGGCCGGAGCCTCACGCAGAGCGTCTAGCAGGCGGATGCGCATCGGCTCGCCGAGGACACGAAAGCGCTCGGCGATGAGCTCGACGAGCGCCAGCGGCGGCCGGGGCGGAATGTTCGCGGCGTGGTCCATGCCGGCAGTCTAGCACAACTACATCGTTGTGTGTCATGATAGTTGTTAGGAGGTCCGCTCGCGACGTGCCCGGGAGCACGCCGAGTCAGCCGATCAGCGGCATGTGCCGTCTGGGACGACGCTCAGCGTGTGCCCTGAACCAGGGCCGTGAGCTCGGCGAGCTGCAGCTTCAGCCCGCCGCAGACCTGCTCGCACAGCTCATAGACACCGCTGTCGACGATGCTGTAGATGGAGCTGTTCCCGTCCTTGCGCCGCGCCACGATGCCGGCCTGCAGGAGCACGCCCAGATGCTTGGATGCGTTCTGCTGGCTGGCGCCCAGGGCTTCGGTGATCTTCGTGACCGTAAGCTCGTCTTCGCGAAGCAGGTCGAGGATGCGGATGCGAGTCGGGTCGCCGATCACGCGCAGCCGCGCGGCGATCATCTCGGCGAGGTCGACTGGAATAGGGCTGGGAAGCGTCATCGATTTGCGGCTCCTGTGTACTAGTCGTCTCTAGCGGGCCGAGCAGCTGTTGCCGCCCGTCTCCAACTCGGGGTCAAACGGGTGAGCGCCGGCGTTGACGGCGATGATCGCCTCGTAGTTGGCGGGACGCGGTGGCATGTCGCTCAGCAGCCTCGCGGCGAACTCGCTGGGATCGTCGATCGCCAGCTCGGCGACCGCGACCCGCACGTCGGCCAGTCGCGACGCGATGGCCTTGGCTTTCACACCCGGGTGCGTGTGACCGGGCAGCAACATCACGTCGCCGCCGAGCGAGAGCACGCGATCGCGCAGCGTCTTGTGGAGGATGCGGCCCATGGCGCGCGCGCCTTTGGGGTCGCCCTGCTGGAGATCCGGCCGCGCTATCCCGTCGACGAACAACGAGTCGCCGCCGATCAGCGCGCGGTCGGCGATCAGGAGCCCCGTCATGTCGGTCGTATGGCCCGGCAGCGCGATCGCCTGCAGCGTGACGGGGCCGAGCGTGATCGTGTCGCCATCGTGCAGGGGCTCGACGTCCTCGGCGTAGGCGACGCCGCGCTCCAGGGCGAGCGCGGGCAGACGCAGCGTGGCGCCGGTCTGCTCGCTGAGCATCCGCGCCCCGGAGAGGTGGTCCGCATGCAGATGGGTGTCAAAGACGTCGGTGATCTGTGCGTCGAGCTCCTGGGCGAGGGCCACGTAGAAGCCGGCATCCGGCGCCGGGTCGACCACCAGCGCCTGCCCGTCGGCGACAAGGAGGTACGACAGGCAGCCGCGACCAGGACGCTGGACCTGTCGAACCACCAATCCCGCCACGCCGAGATCCACAGCCCGTGACTGCAGCGCCAGGATCCAGCCGCGCATGCCGTCCCGGACGACCATCGCGTCGACGCCCTGCCCCCGCAGGGCCTCGGCAACCGGCTGCGCGGCCACCCCCCGATTACAGACGACGGCGACGGGTCCGCTGAGCTCCTGGGCCACCGCGGCTGGGTCGGCCAGCACCCTCGCGGGCGGCACTTGACGAGAGGTCACACCGGGCGCCTCGATCCCCCACTCGGCATCCTCGCGAAGATCGAGCACCGTGATGCGCTCCCCGCGCGCGAGCCGATCGGCGAGCTGCCCTGCGGCGATCGAGCAGTCGGGCGACGTGACGATGGTCATAGGGCGCTCGCGTAAGTGGGATGCGGAGTGAGAATCACCAGGAAGACCGCCAGTCCAGTATACAAGCTCGTAGTTGTCGCATTGCAGCCAAGTGGGCATGGGCCTAGACGCTGACCCCGGCGACCGTGGCGCCAACAACACCGAGCGCAACCAACACCACGAGCAGCGCGAATCCGCGAGCGAGCGCTTCCGTGGAGACACGGTCCGCAAGCGCAGGGCCCACGTACGCACCCGCCATTGCAGCTCCTCCCATCGCGAGGGTGACCGGGACGTCGAGACTGCTGCCGACGGCGAGATGGGCGATCAGACCGCACAGCGAGACGACGGCAATGATCACGATCGAGGTTGCCATCGCCTCGCGCATCCCGAAGCTCAGGCCGATCGCGAGCGTCGGCACGACGAGGAAGCCCCCGCCGACGCCGACCAACCCGGTGAGCGCACCGACTCCGAGCCCAATCGGAACCAGCACGCCGGCGCGCGCCTGAGGGCATCCCTGTCCCTTGGCGATGGCCGAGCCCGCTCGGGTCCAGGTCGCGCGCGCCGCCAGGAGCATCACGCCGCTGAACACGAGCAGCAGGACCTCGCCCCCGAGCGCGCGGTTGGCAAGCGTCCCGATGATGCTGCCGAGCGCGGCGGCGAGCGCGAACCAGCCCGCGGACGCCCAGCAGACCGCACCCCTGCGCGCCTGACCCACGGCCCCGGTCGTGGCCCCGAGTGAGACCACGGCCAAACTGACCGTTGTCGCCTCGTGCACGCCGAGGCCGACGGCGTATACGAGAGCCGGCACCGCCAGTACGGCGCCGCCTCCACCGACCATCCCCACTGCCAGACCGATGACCAGACCGAAACCGAGCGCGCTTATCATCGATCCGCAGAGTCGCGGCGGGGTCTCAGGCGGCGCGGTCGAGAGCCGCGACGACTCGAGCCCAGGACGACTACGCGGCTTGACGAGGCGACCATCCGATGCTCTCCTAAACAGTGGTGGAGTTGTGAATCTAGCGCATGTTGGCAGCTGCCTCCACTGTACGCCGGTACAGTTGTGCATTGCGCGCCGCGCACGCCCCCCCGCCCCGTGCCTGTCGGCGCGTCCGGTCGGCCTGGCGGGCGAACGCCTCCGCGAGCGCCGTCACCGGCCGCGCGCGGGCCTGCGAATGGTCGCGGCGCCGCGGTCGATCCCGCTCACACGACCGCGCCAAACTACGGAGGCGACAGGCGTCCTTGCAAGTCACGATCGACCGACAGTGCGCCACACCGAACGCCTAACGACTGGAAGGAGTCCAGGATGGCCATGGACCTAGCGATACTGACCTTCGATCACACGGATGGGGCAGAGCGAGCGCTCGGCAAGGTGCGCGACGCCGCGGCAGGTGCTGCCTGGCTGGAGGAGTTTGCCCTCGTTGAGCGTCGTCACAACGGGCGGATCGTCATCCGCGGCACGTTTGCCGGCCACTACCTCGACGTTGACCAAAGCGGCGACCCGATGGGGCGCGACACGAGGATCGGCGCTCTCACCGGCGCCGTGGTTGGCGCCGCTTTCGGATGGTTCGGCTTCGCGGCAGGCCTGATCGCGGGCGGAGCGGTTGGTGGCCTGCTGCAAGCCGAGCATCTTCCCGAGCTCCGCGGAGAGCTGTTCGAGGAGATTCGCGCGGACGTTCCCGAGCACGCATCGGCGATCATCCTGCTCGCCGCGCCGGGTCACGTCGACGCGATGACTGCGGCCTTCGAGGGTTCAGGCGGGCGCCTGATTCGGCGTTCGCTCTCGGATGCGATGCTCACCTCGCTCGAAGCCGTCGTCGCCGAGGCTCCCTTCGCGGCCGGTCACCCGTAGCCGAGCAGGCGACATGAGTAGAGCGAGATGAGCAAAGGGCGCATCGTGATCAAGGACGGCCACGTCCTGTCTATGGATGCTCGGGTCGGCGAGCTCGAGTCTGGCTGTGTCCTGATCGACGATGGGCGCATAGTGGCCGTGG
>DAINPC010000104.1:6599-7952 GCA_036743695.1 Solirubrobacteraceae bacterium
GGCGAGCTCGAGTCTGGCTGTGTCCTGATCGACGATGGGCGCATAGTGGCCGTGGAGCCGGGCCTCGATGGCGTCGATGCCGAGATCATCGATGCACGTGGCGGCGTGGTGATGCCCGGCTTTGTCGATACGCATCGACACACCTGGCAGACGGCGCTGCGCGCGATCTGTGCTGACTGGACGCTCTATGACTACACGCTCGGCATGAGGATGACGCTCTCGCCGCGGTGCACCGCGCAGGACGTATACGTCGGCAACTACATTGGCGCGCTGGAGGCACTCGATGCGGGGGTGACGACGATCCTCGACTTCTCCCATTGCAACAACACGCCCGCACACGCCGACAACGCGATCAAGGGCCTGAAGGAGGCGGGCATTCGGGCGGTGTTCGCCTACGGATACTTCCACCCACCCATGGCAGAGCCGTACTTCACCTCGCATGCCAGCCGAATCGAGGACTCAAGGCGCGTCCACCGTGAGCACCTGTCCGCCTCCGACGGGCTCCTCACCATGGGTGTCTCGCTGACAGAGCCCGGGCTGATCCCCTTCGAGCAGACCCGCCAAGAGGTGGAGGCGGCGCGCGAGATGGGTGTGGTGATGGCAACACACACCGCCTGCGTCTGGGGCCTGCCGAGCGGGTTGGACAACTTCGCGGCGCTCGAACTGCTCGGCCCCGACATGGTCCACGTCCACTGCAACGCCTGCACGAGCCACGAGTGGGACCTGCTGCGCCGCTCGGACGCCAAGGTCTCGTGCAGCCCCGAGACCGAGATCCAGATGGGAATGGGGCGACCTGTCATCCGCCGCGTGCTTGATCTTGGACTCACTCTGAGTCTCAGCTGCGACGTGACGTCCAGCAACTCGGGCGACATGTTCACCCAGATGCGCCTCGGGCTGCAGTTTGCCCGATGCATGGACAACGACGCCCTCAACGCCCTCGGCGATAACCCGACCGAGCTCTCCTACAGCGTGCGAGACGCGCTCGCATGGGCGACCATCAATGGCGCCAAGGCTATCGGGGTCGATGATCGTGTCGGCTCCCTGACGCCCGGCAAGCAGGCCGACGTGATCGTGGTCGGACCCGGCAACGGGCGGCTCAACATGATCGCCCCCGCGAATCCCGTCGGGGCCGTCGTCTCGCAGGCCAACGCCTCCAACGTACAGACGGTCCTGGTTGCCGGCGAGGCGGTCAAGCGTGACGGCAAGCTCATCGACGTGGACTTCTCCCGAGTCAAACGAATGATCGAGGAGTCATGCGAGGGCATCCTCGCGCGCACCCTGGCCGACGGACCGATCCTGCCGGAGCCGCGCGGCAGCTTCAGCGACTTCGCCGTGCCGATGCTTCCCAACTTC
>DAINPC010000105.1:0-5447 GCA_036743695.1 Solirubrobacteraceae bacterium
CTCGGAGGGGGCGGGGGCCGGGGCGTGGGCTCCTGTGAGCGTGGCGGGCGCAGACGACGCGCCGTCGGCGCCGGCCTGCTCGCGCTGGGCGCTCATCGCGTCCAGCGTGCGCTCCAGCTCGAGGATCTTGCGCTCGAGCTCCTCCAGTGTCCTGGCCAGCTCCACGTCCATTCGGCCTAGCGTACCGGCCTGCGCCGGAGGCTTCGGTCAGGAGGCCGCGAGGGCCGCGCCGCCGAGGACCTCCACTGCGATCGCAGCGGCCTCGGTGGGGGTGCGCCCGACGCGCACGCCCTTGGCTTCCAGCGCCTGTGCCTTCGCGGCGGCCGTCCCCGCGCTGCCCGAGACGATCGCGCCCGCGTGGCCCATCTGCTTGCCCGCCGGGGCGGTGAAGCCGGCGATGTAGGCCACCACCGGCTTGGTCATGTGCTCGGCGATGTGCTCCGCCGCCTCCTCCTCCGCGGAGCCGCCGATCTCACCTGAGAGCACCACCAGCTCGGTCTCCTCGTCGGCCTCGAACAGCTCCAGCACGTCCACGAACGAGGAGCCCGGCACCGGGTCGCCGCCGATCCCCACGATCGTGCTGCAGCCGAACCCCGCCTGGGCGATCTCGTTTCCGATCTGGTAGGTCAGCGTGCCCGAGCGCGACACCACGCCCACGTTGCCGGCCTTGAAGAACGACGCCGGGATGATCCCCACGTTGGCCTTTCCGGGGGACAGGATTCCGGGGCAGTTGGGGCCGATCAGCCGCGTGCCGGGGTGCTCGCGCTTGATCGTGTTGTAGACGCGCAGCTCGTCGTGCGCGGGGATGCCCTCGGTGATGGCGATCACCAGCTCCACGCCCGCCGCCGCCGCCTCCAGGATCGAGTCGGCCGCGAACCGCGGGGGCACGAAGATCATGGCCGTGTTCGGCTGGACCTCCGCCATCGCCTGCTCCCAGCTGTCGAACACGGGGATGCCGTCCACGTCCTGGCCGCCCTTGCCCGGCGTGACCCCGCCAACGACATCCGTGCCGTAGCTGCGGTTGTTGAGCGTGTGGAAGGTTCCCTCGCGCCCGGTGATGCCCGCGACCGCCAACCGCGTGCTCTCGTCGACCAGGACAGCCATCAGGCGGGCGCTCCCACGCTCTGTCCGGCCGCCAGCGCCACGACCTTCTCCGCCGCCTCGTTCATGGTCTTCGCCGCGTATACGTTCGGCAATTCCGCCTCCTGGAGAAGTCTGCGTCCCTCGACGTCGTTGGTGCCGTCCAGGCGCACCACGAACGGCACCGAAGGCTTGATCTGCTCGAACGCCGCGATCAGGCCCTGGGCCACCTCGTCGCAGCGGGTGATGCCCCCGAAGATGTTGAACAGCACCGCCTTGACGGCGTCGTTGGCCAGCAGCAGATCCACCGCCTGCTCGATCTTCTCCGCGTTCGAGCCGCCGCCCGCGTCCAGGAAGTTCGCCGGCGAGCCTCCCGCCTGGGCGACCACGTCGAGGGTTGACATCACCAGGCCCGCGCCGTTGCCGAGGATGCCGATGTCGCCGTCGAGCTTGACGTACTGGACGCCCTCCTCCTTGGCCCTGCGCTCGATCGGGTCTTCGTTCTCGCTGTCCGACAGCGACTGGTGGTCCGGGTGGCGGTACAGCGCGTTGTCGTCCAGGGAGACCTTCGAGTCGAGCGCCTTGACCTCCCGCTGCGGCGTCACTATCAGCGGGTTGATCTCCGTGAGCGTGGCGTCCTCCTGGAGCCACACCTCATACAGCGCCACCAGCGCGTCGGCCACACCCTCGATCACGTCCGCGTCCACGCCGCCGTCGGAGGCGATCTCGACCGCCTCCGCGCGGGAGAGGCCGGCCAGCGGGTCCACGTGGCGGCGGATCAGCTTCTCGGGAGTCTTCTCAGCGACCTCTTCGATGTCCACGCCGCCCTCCACGCTGAACATCACCAGCGGCTTCTTGGCCGAGCGGTCCAGCAGCACCGAGGCGTAGTACTCCGAGGCGATGTCCGAGGCGTGCTCGATCCACAGGGTGCGCACCGTATGTCCCTTGATGTCCATGCCGAGGATGTTGCCCGCGTGCTCGCGCACCTCGGTCTCATCCGCCGCCAGCTTCACGCCGCCCGCCTTGCCGCGGCCGCCGATCAGCACCTGCGCCTTGACCACCACCGGGTAGCCGACCTCCGCGGCCGCCGTAACGGCGTCCTCGACGGTGGTGACGGGCAAGCCCTGAGACACCCTCAATCCGTGGCGGGCAAACAACTGCTTGCCTTGGTACTCCAACAGGTCCATTTGCGGCGCGGGACTCTAACGCAAGATGCAAGATCGCGCGCAGGAAGGCGCGCCGAGGGGTGGCGCAGCGCGCCGAGGGCCCCCCGCAGGGCATAATGCCCGGCCGATGCCCATTCCAAAGACCGTCACATTCGTCACCTTCGATGTCTACGGCACGCTCATCGACTGGGAGACCGGCATCTATGAGGCGTTCGCCAAGGAGGCCGCCCGCGATGGCTTCGAGATCGACCGGAGCGTGCTCATGCCCATGTTCCAGGAGATCTCGCGCGAGATCGAGGGTGGCTCCTACGAGCTGTACGCCGAGGTGCTGCGCCGCACCGCCATCGAGATCGCCAAGCGGCTGGAGTGGCCGCTCGAGCCCTCGCGCTCGGGTTTCCTGCCCGACTCCGTGCAGCGCTGGGCGCCCTTCAAGGAGACCAGCATCCAGCTGCAGAAGCTCGGCAAGAAATACAAGCTCGGCCTGCTCTCCAACATCGACGACAAGCTGCTCGGCCAGACGCGCCGCCACATCGGCGTGGACTTCGACCTCGTGGTCACCGCCCAGCAGGTGCGTTCCTACAAGCCCGAACTGCCCCACTTCACCGAGTGCGCCAGGCGCATGGGCGGCAAACGCGGCTGGGTGCACGTGGCCGCCAGCCACTACAACGACGTCGCTCCCTGCGTCAAACAGCGGGTGCCCGTGATCTGGGTCAACCGCAACAAGGAGACGCTCGACTCCTCCCAGAAGAAACCGACGGCCGAGGTCAGCAACCTCAAAGAGGCCGCCAAGCTGCTCGGCGTCACCTGAGTCGGTGCGGGCGCTCGCCCTGCACCCAGACGTGCTCGTGCTCACCAGCGCCGTGCTGGGCGTCAACTGCGTGATCGTGCGGGGCGCCGTCGAGGACGCGGTCGCAGCCGGGGGAGAGGCGACACAGGGCGGGGGCGAGGCGAGCGAGGCCGGGGCTGAGCGGACGCTCGGCGAGACGTTCGTGATCGACTCGCCGGTCCTGCCCGACGAGCTGGACGCGCTGCCCGCGCTGCTCGCGCAGGCCTGTTTCCCCGAGCCCAGCGGGCTGCTGGCCACCCACGGCGACTGGGATCACCTGCTCGGCCGCCTGGCCTTTCCGGGGGCCGCGCTCGGCTGCGCCGAGTCCACCGCCCGGCGCCTTCAGGCATCGCCCGGGGAAGCCCAGCGGGAGCTGCGCCGCTTCGACGAAGAACTGCTCATCGAGCGTCCCCGTCCGCTGGCGCTGGGCTCCGTCCAGGCGCTGCCCGTGCCCGGCCGCTGCGACGTGGGCGAGCGGGAGCTCGAGCTGCACCCCGCCGACGGGCACACCCCCGACGGGATGGCCGTGCTGGTCGGATGGGCGGGCGTGCTGGTGGCGGGCGACTACCTCTCAACGCTGGAGTTGCCCACGTTGAGCGACGGCGGCGACCTCGACGCCTACCTGGCCACGCTGGAGCGCCTGCGCCCGCTCGCGGCGGGTGCCGAGCATGTGGTGCCCGGCCACGGCCCCGTGCTCGACGGCGCCGGCGCGCTGGCCGTCCTGGAGGAGGACGCCGCCTATCTGCTGGCGCTGCGCCAGCTGGGCAGTGAGGCGGAGCTGCCCGCTGGGCGCCGGGGCCAGGTCCAACGCGCGCGGCACGCCCGGAACGTCGCCGCGCTCTAGCCTGCCTCCTCGGCCTTGCTCCTGATCGTCGCGATCGGGGCCCCCGCCTGGATCGCGGCGCCCTCGCTGATGGGCAGCTCGACGATCGTGCCGGCCTTGTGGGCGGTGATCTCGTTCTCCATCTTCATCGCCTCGATGATGCACAGCAGCTGCCCCTCCTGTACCTCATCGCCGGCCTTGACCAGCACCTTCCACATGTTGCCCTGCAGGGGCGAGGGCAGCACGTCGGGACCGCCGGCGCCGCTGCTCGCCTTCCGCTCGCCGCGCTTGGGGGCCGCGCGTCCAGCGCCGTTCGCGCTCGCGCCGCCCAGTGGGCCGCCGGTCGGCGACGGCCCGGTCGCGAACGGCGGCCCGACCACGCGCACGTCAAAGCGCCTGCCCGAGACCTCCACCGCGTAGCTCTGCTCGACCTGCTCCTCCGCGTCCTCGCCCGCGGGGGCTGTGGGGGCGGGAAAGGCGAGCGTCTTCAGCCATCTCTTGTCCTCCAGCAGGTCCCTGCACGTCTCGCCCTTGGCCCACTGATCGGTCGCCAGCAGCGCCTGATGGAAGGGGATCAGCGTCTTCAGGCCCTCGATCTCGAATTCGCCCAGCGCGCGCAGCATGCGCCTGGTGGCCTGCTCGCGGTCCGCGTCCCACACGATCAGCTTGGCCACCATCGGGTCATACATCGGCGAGACTTCGCCGCCTTCCTCCACGCCCGAATCCACACGGACGCCCGGGCCGGTCGGCTCTCTGTAGGCACCGATCCTCCCCGGCGCGGGGGCGAAGCTCTTGGAGGCATCCTCCGCGTTGATGCGGCACTCGATCGCGTGCCCGCGCAGCTCCACGTCCTGCTGGGCGTAGGCAAGCTCCTCGCCCGCGGCCGCGCGGATGCCCTCCTTGACGATGTCGATGCCAGTGGTCATCTCCGTCACGCAGTGCTCCACCTGCACGCGCGTGTTCATCTCCAGGAAGAAATACTCTGGCTCCGCGCCCTCGTGGGCCGAGAACAGGCCCTCGATGGTGCCCGCGCCCACGTAGTTGACGGCCTTGGCCGCGTTCACTCCGATCTGCCCGATGCGCCCGCGCATCTCCGGGTCCACCACCCACTCCGGGGCGGGGGACTCCTCGATGATCTTCTGGTGGCGGCGCTGGATCGAGCAGTCGCGCTCGCCCAGGTGGATCACGTTGCCGTGGCGGTCCGCCAGCACCTGCACCTCCACGTGGCGAGGGTCGTGCAGGTAGCGCTCCAGGTAGATCGTGGGGTCGGAGAAGAACCTCTCGCCTTCGCGGCTAGAGCCCTCGAACGCCCCCTCCAGCGCATCCGCCGTCATGGCCACGCGGAAGCCCTTGCCGCCCCCGCCGCCGGTCGCCTTGACCGCCACCGGGAAGCCGATCTCATCGGTTGCGATCCGCAGAGCGTCGGCCACCGTGGCCACCGGCTCGGTGGTGCCGGGGACGATCGGAACGCCCGCCGCCTGCATCAGCTCGCGCGCTCGCGTCTTCGAGCCCATCGCCTCGATCGCGCTGGCCGGCGGGCCGATGAACACGA
>DAINPC010000105.1:5547-7898 GCA_036743695.1 Solirubrobacteraceae bacterium
CGCGTCTTCGAGCCCATCGCCTCGATCGCGCTGGCCGGCGGGCCGATGAACACGATGCCAGCTTCCTCGCACGCCTGTGCGAAGGGAGCGTTCTCCGCCAGGAAGCCGTAGCCCGGGTGGATCGCCTCGGCGCCCGAGCGCCTGGCCACGTCGAGGATCTTCTCCACGCTCAGGTAGTTCTCCGCCGCCGGGCCCTCACCGAGGTTGTAGGACTCGCCCGCGCGGCGCACATGCGGGGCGTCGCGGTCCAGCTCGGAGTACACGGCCACGCTCGCCACGCCAAGCTCATCGAGCGCACGCACGATGCGGACCGCGATCTCGCCGCGATTGGCTACCAGTACCTTCTCGAACATCGGGCGGGAAGCTTAGTTAACGCGCCGCGCCGGGGCCTGCTGCACCCGTCGGGGACGGGGACGGGGGCCGTGCGCTCGGGCGCTCACGCGGGCGCCGCGATCATCCCCGCGCCGACCGTGCGATTGCTCGCTTCGTCGATCAGGATGAAGCTGCCGGTGCGACGGTTGCTCGTGTACGGGTCGAACGCCAGCGGCACGCTCGTGCGCAGGTGCACTCGGCCGATGTCGTTGAGGCCGAGCTCCTGCGGCGCCGCCACCCGCTCCAGCGTGTGCACGTCCACCAGGTCCTCGACCGCATCGATCACCGCCGTCGCGCTGCGCGAGGTCTGCTTCAGCAGGTAGCGGGAGCCCGGCCGCAGCAGCTCGTCGGTCATCCAGCAGATGTCCGCCTCCAGCTCGCGCGCCACCACCGGAGCCTCCTCTGGGTGGCAGATCAGCTCACCGCGGGAGATGTCCAGCTCGTCCTCCAGGCGCAGCGTCAGGGACATCGGCGCCATCGCCTCCTCCAGCTCGCCGTCGTAGGTGTCGATCGCCGCGATCCGGGTGCGTCCTGAACCGGGGAGCACCGCCACCTCCTCGCCGCGGCGCAGCACGCCGCTGGCGAGCTGACCGGCGTAGCCGCGGTAGTCGCCGTTCCCGGCCGCCCCGCTCCCCGGGCGGATCACCCACTGCACGGGGAATCGAGCCGGCTTCTCGTCGGGGTGGTCGTAGGCCACCTCCACCTGCTCCAGCAGCTCCAGCAGCACCGGTCCGTCGTACCAGGGCATCCGCTGCGAGCGCTCCACCACGTTGTCGCCGTTGAGCGCCGACATCGGGATGTAGGAGATCCGCTCCACGCCGCTGAGCTTCTCCGCGAAGCCCGCGAGCTCCTCGACGAGCTCCTCGTAGCGCTCCCGGGAGTAGTCCACCAGGTCCATCTTGTTGATCGCCACCACCATGTCCGGGATCCCCAAGAGCGCGCTGATGAACGCGTGGCGCTTGGACTGCTCCAGCACACCCCTACGGGCGTCGATCAGCACCACCGAGACATCCGCCGTGGACGCTCCCGTGACCATGTTGCGCGTGTACTGGCGGTGGCCGGGGCAGTCGGCGATGATGAACCGGCGACCCCCGGCTCCGCCGGCGGTGCCCGCCGTGGCGAAGTAGCGGTAGGCCACGTCGATCGTGATGCCCTGCTCGCGCTCCGCGCGCAGCCCGTCCGTCAGCAGCGCCAGGTCCAGCGAGCCCTCGCCGCCGCGGCGCTCGCTCGCCTGCGCCACCTGCAGGAGCTGATCCTCGAACACCTGCTTGCTGTCGAACAGCAGCCTGCCGATCAGCGTGCTCTTGCCGTCGTCAACCGAGCCCGCCGTGGTGAAGCGCAGCAGGTCGAGCGTCATCGCGCGCCCTGTGGGACCCAACGCACGCCCGCCCGCGCGCGGAGCGCGCCGCTAAACCGGGCTTTTGGGCGCACTAGAAGTACCCGGCCTTCTTGCGGTCCTCCATCGCAGCCTCGGACACGCGGTCGTCCGCGCGGGTCTCACCGCGCTCGGTGATCCGCGTGGCCGCTATCTCGAGCACCACCTCGTCGAGCGTCGCCGCACGGGACTGCACGCCGCCCGTGCAGCTCATGTCCCCGACCGTCCGGTAGCGCACCGTCGCGTGGAAGATCTCCTCGCCCTCGATCAGCTCCGTGCCCTCCCGCCAGGCGTACAGCATGCCGTCGCGCTCGAACACCCTGCGCTCGTGGGCGAAGTAGATCGCCGGGACCTCCAGCTGCTCCTGGTCGATGTACTCCCACACGTCCAGCTCCGTCCAGTTGGACAGCGGGAAGACCCTGACGTGCTCGCCCTTGCGGATGCGCCCGTTGTAGAGGTTCCACAGCTCCGGACGCTGGCTCTTGGGGTCCCACTGGCCGAAGTCGTCGCGGAAGGACAGGATCCGCTCCTTGGCCCGCGCGCGCTCCTCGTCGCGGCGCGCGCCGCCGAAGGCCGCGTCGAAGCCGTGCTCGGCGATCGCGTC
>DAINPC010000106.1:0-7775 GCA_036743695.1 Solirubrobacteraceae bacterium
AAGCTCTCCGAGGCACGGGCCGCGGCCGAGCGCGCGGAGGACGGCAGCGAGGAAGAGACTCGCGCGCTGCGGGACGTCCGTCGCTACGAGGCATTCCTGTCGGTCGGGAGCTAGGCCGCACGGTCGGCAGCCCGGTTTGATGGGCCTGCCCGCGGTCATACATGCCTTTCCTCCCCTGCACCCACTAGCCTTCGCCGCCCCATGAGCGCAGCACACGAGCCAATTGGAGTGATCGGCACCGGCTATGTGGGCTTGGTGAGCGCCGCCGGCTTCGCCGAGCTGGGCAGCGACGTATGGTGCGTGGACATCGATCAGGCCAAGATCGAGCGACTGCGCCGCGGCGAGGTGCCGATCTATGAGCCCGGCCTGGTGGAGCTGCTCGCGCGCAACGCCGCCCGGCTGCACTTCTCCACCGATCTCGCCGACGCGCTCGAACACGCCCGGCTGCTGTTCGTCGCAGTGGGCACACCGCCCACCTACTCCGGCGACGCCGACCTGACGGCCGTGCACGCCGTCGTGGGGGCCATCCCGGCCTCCAACGATCACGCGCTGGTGATGAAGTCCACCGTGCCCTGCGGGACCGGCGCCTCGCTGCAGCGGGTCTTCGGCGAGAACGGCAAGCAGGGGCTGGGATACGTCTCCTGTCCGGAGTTCCTGAAGGAGGGCTCCGCCGTTGAGGACTTCATGCATCCCGATCGTGTCGTCGTGGGCGACGACGGCGGCTGGGCGGGCGATGCCGTGGCGGAGCTCTACGCGCCCCTGAACGCGCCGCTCGTCCGCACCGACATCGCCAGCGCGGAGATGGTCAAGCTCGCCTCCAACGCCTTCCTGGCGACCAAGATCTCGTTCATCAACGAGATCGCCAACGTATGCGAGGAGACCGGCGCCGACGTGGTCGAGGTGGCGCGCGGGATGGGACTGGACGATCGCATCGGGGCGAAGTTCCTGCAGGCGGGGATCGGGTTCGGGGGCAGCTGCTTCCCCAAGGACGTGGATGCGCTCAAGCAGCTCGCCGGCAACTCCGGCTACCACTTCCAGCTGCTCACGGCGGTGATCGAGGTCAACGACCTGCAGAAGCGCCGCGTGATCGGCAAGCTCCAGCGCCATCTCGGCGGGCTCGCCGGCAAGCGCATAGCCCTGCTGGGCCTCGCCTTCAAGCCCAACACCGACGACATGCGCGAGGCCTCATCGCTTGTGCTCTCGGCGCGCCTGCAGGCGGACGGGGCAACGGTCAGCGCATATGACCCGGTGGCCGAGGAGCAGGCCCGCAAGCTCGTCGCCGGGATCGCCTTCGCCTCCTCGCCGCTCGACGCGCTCACCGGCGCCGACGCGGCGGTGCTGGTGACCGAGTGGCAGGAGCTGGTGGAACTGGACTGGAGCGAGGTGGCCGCGGCGATGCACGGCAACCTGCTGATCGACGGGCGCAACGCCCTGGACCCGGCGGCCGTGCGCGCCGCCGGCCTCATCTACGAAGGGATCGGAAGGCGGTGAGCGCATCCAGGCTGTGATCCTGGTCGGCGGGGAGGGCAAGCGCCTGCGCCCGCTGACCTCGACCGTGCCCAAGCCGGTCGTGCAACTGGTGGACCGCCCGTTCATCTCGTTCATGCTCGAGTGGCTGCGAGGGCACGGGATCGACGACGTGATCATGTCCTGCGGCTTCCTCGCCGACAGCGTGCGCAGCGTGCTCGGCGACGGCTCGAAGATGGGGATCCGGCTGCGCTTCGTGGAGGAGGACGAGCCGCGAGGCACGGCCGGGGCGCTGAAGCTCGCCGAGCCGATGCTCGACGAGCGCTTCCTGATGCTCAACGGCGACGTCCTCACCGACATCGACCTGAGCAGCCAGATCGCCCAGCACGAGCGCACGGGGGCGCGGGGGACGCTCGCGCTCGTCCCGGTCCCGGACCCCTCCGCGTACGGGCTGGTGATCCTCGAGCAGGATCGCTCGGTCAGGGCGTTCGTGGAGAAGCCGAGCTCCAACAGGACGCGCGAGGGCAACCTGATCAGCGCGGGCGCCTATGTGCTGGAGCGCGACGTGCTGGAGCTGGTGCCGGCCGACCGCAACGTGTCGATCGAGCGGGAGGTCTGGCCGCTGCTGGTCGGAGACGGCCTCTACGGCTTCCCCTCCGAGAGCTACTGGCTGGACATCGGCACGCCCGCGCGCTACCTGCAGGGAACCTTCGACATCATCGAGGGCAACGTCCAGACGGCCGTGTGCGAGCGCCTCGGCAGCGACTGGCTGGCGATTGACGAGGGGGCAGAGGTGCTGGGACGGGCGATCCCTCCGGCGGTGCTCGAGCGCGGCGTGCGCGTGGCCGCGGGCGCCCACGTGGGCAGCCTGGTGGTCCTCGCCGAGGACGTGTCCGTCGGCGCGGGCAGCATCGTCGAGCGAGCCGTTATCCTTGGTGGAACCCAGATCGGAGAGGGCTGTGAGCTCCGCGACTGCATCGTGGCGGCCGGCTGTCGGGTGGGAGCGGGGACGAGGATCACGGGCGGCGCGGTGCTCGGCGAGGGAGTGAGCATCGGGGCGGACAACGTGATCACGCGCGGGGCGCGTATCTTCCCTGGTGTGCAGCTGCCCGACGGGGCAATCGAGTTCTAGGCCCCGAGCTTCGCACAGGCCCCGGCCAGACACGACGTTTCTGAGATTCATGACCATCATCAAGGCCCCACAGGAGGCGAGCAGCAGATGAGCGACAGCGGCGCCACCGCGACACCCATCGCCGAGGAGCTCTCGCGCGCGGCGATCGCCCGGGTCGACGCCTCCGATCAGCTGGGCGACGTGCTCGCCCTGCCCGAGCACCTGCGCGATGCCGTGTGGCGCGTGGAGTCGGCGATCATGCAGGACTGGGACACCCCCGCCGGACTGGTGGTCGCGGGCATGGGCGGCTCGGCCATCGGCGGCGCCCTGGCGCGTGCAGCCCTCGGCGACCACGCTTCGCGGCCGATCTTCGTGACCCGCGCCTACGGTCTGCCGACCTGGACGACGCCCGACACGATGGTGCTGTGCGCCAGCTACTCCGGCGAGACCGAGGAGACGCTCGCCTGCTACGAGTCCGCCGGTGCCCTGGGCGCCAAGCGTACCGTGGTCACCACCGGCGGCCGCCTGGCCGAGATGGCGCGTGCCGACGGCGTGCCCGTGATCCCCCTGCCGGGCGGCTTTCAGCCGCGTGCCGCGGTGGCCTACATGATCGTCGCCGCGCTGGAGGTCGCCGCCCTGTGCGGCGCCGGCCCGAGGCTGACCTCGGAGATCGACGTGGCCGCCTCGCACGTCGAGCAGCTGGTGGCCGAGTGGGGTCCCGACGCGGCCGAGGACTCGCTGGCCAAGGAGATCGCGCGGGGACTGCTCGGCAGCACGCCCGTGATCGCCGGCGCCGGGCTGACCACGCCGATCGCCTACCGCTGGAAGACGCAGATCAACGAGAACGCCAAGCAGCCCGCCTTCTGGCACGAACTGCCCGAGCTCGACCACAACGAGATAGTCGGCTGGGAGGGCGCTCGCGAGGTGGGACGCTTCTCCGCCGTGTTCCTCGACGACTCCGACGCCCATCCGCGGGTGAAGGAGAGGATGGACATCACCGAGCGACTGATCGCCGGCAACGCCGTTGCCAGCTTCCGCCTGGAGACCCGCGGGCAGACCGCCATCGAGCGCGTCATCTCGCTGGTGTTCCTCGGCGATCTCGTCTCGATCTACCTCGCCACCCTGCGTGGCGTGGATCCCGGGCCGGTGAAGGTGATCGACGAGCTGAAGGCCGCGCTCGCCAAACGCTGAGCCATGACCCTTACCATGGAGATATCACGATGACGCCAACCGCCACTCTCACCGACACCGACTTCAAGGTCGCCGACCTCTCCCTCGCGGAGTTCGGCCGCAAGGAGATCACGCTCGCCGAACACGAGATGCCCGGCCTGATGGCCATTCGCCGCGAATACGCCGACGCCCAGCCGCTGCGCGGCGCCCGGATCACCGGCTCGCTGCACATGACCATCCAGACGGCCGTGCTGATCGAGACGCTGACCGCGCTCGGAGCCGAGGTCCGCTGGTGCAGCTGCAACATCTTCTCCACCCAGGATCACGCCGCCGCGGCGGTTGCCGTCGGGCCCGATGGGACCGCGGAGAATCCTCGCGGGGTGCCCGTGTACGCGTGGAAGGGCGAGACGCTCGAGGAGTACTGGTGGTGCACCGAGCAGGTCCTGCGCTGGCCCGGTGATGAGGATCCCACCCACCCCGGCTCGACTGGCCCGAACATGATCCTCGACGATGGCGGCGACGCCACGCTGCTCGTGCACAAGGGCACCGAGTACGAGAAGGCCGGCGCGGTGCCGGACCCGGCCAGCGCGGACTCGGAGGAGCTGCAGGTCATCCTCACCACGCTCACACGCTCGCTGGCCGAGGACCCGCAGCGCTGGACGCGCGTGGGGGAGGGCATCAAAGGCGTCACCGAGGAGACCACCACGGGCGTGCACCGGCTCTATCAGATGGTCGAGACCGGTGAGCTGCTGTTCCCCGCGATCAACGTCAACGACTCGGTGACCAAGTCCAAGTTCGACAACCTCTACGGCTGCCGGCACTCGCTGATCGACGGCATCAACCGCGCCACCGACGTGATGATCGGCGGCAAGGTCGCCGTGGTATGCGGCTTCGGCGACGTCGGCAAGGGCTGTGCCGAATCGCTGCGCGGCCAGGGCGCCCGGGTGATCGTCACCGAGATCGACCCGATCTGCGCGCTGCAGGCGGCCATGCAGGGCTACGAGGTCAAGACACTCCATGACGTGATCGACAGCGCCGACATCTTCATCACCACCACCGGCAACAAGGACATCATCCGCGCCGAGGACATGGCGCGCATGAAGCACCAGGCGATCGTCGGCAACATCGGGCACTTCGACAACGAGATCGAGATCGCCGGCCTGGCACGGATCGCGGGGATCGAGCGGATCAACATCAAGCCGCAGGTGGACAAGTGGGTGTTCCCCGACGGCCACGCCATCATCCTGCTCTCCGAGGGGCGCCTGCTGAACCTCGGCAACGCCACCGGGCACCCGAGCTTCGTGATGAGCAACTCGTTCTCCAACCAGACCATCGCCCAGATCGAGCTGTTCACCAAGAACGATGAGTACGAGAAGCGGGTCTACGTCCTTCCCAAGCACCTGGACGAGAAGGTCGCCCGCCTGCACCTCGACGCTCTCGGCGTTAGGCTGACGCGGCTCACCGACGATCAGGCCGCATACATCGGCGTGCCGGTGGACGGGCCGTACAAGGCCGACCACTACCGCTATTAGCCAGGCGCCGCTGCACTGATGAAGGCGATGGTCCTCGCGGCGGGCCTGGGGACGCGCCTGCGCCCGCTGACGTATGAGATCACCAAGCCGATGGTGCCGGTGCTGGACAGGCCGGTGATGGAGCACATCCTCGATCTGCTCGCGCGCCACTCCTTCGAGGAGGTGATCGCCAACCTGCACTACTTCCCCGACACCATCCGCGGCTACTTCGGCGAGCGGATCGCCTACAGCCACGAGCCGGCGCTGCTGGGCACGGCGGGCGGCGTGCGTGCGTGCGCGGAGTTCTTCGGCGATGAGCCCTTCCTGGTGATCTCCGGGGACGCGCTGACGGACATCGACCTGAGCGCGTTCGCCGCTCGGCACAGGGAGGCCGGGGGAGTGGCCACGCTGGCGGTCAAGCAGGTGCCGGACACCCGCGAGTACGGAGTGGTGCTGCACGACCGCGACGGGCGGATCACGGGCTTCCAGGAGAAGCCCACGCCAGAGGAGGCGCTCTCGAACCTGGGCAACTGCGGGATCTACATCTTCGACCCGCGGATCTTCGACTACTTCCCGAAGCGCCCGTTCGTGGACTGGGCCCAGGATGTCTTCCCGGTGCTGCTGGAGAACGACGTGCCGTTCCACATCCACGAGATCCGCGAGTATTGGAACGATGTCGGCTCGCTGAGCGAGCTGCGTCAGGGCACCTTCGACGCGCTGCGGGGCGAGCTGCGCCTGGAGATCGAGGGCGAGGAGGTCAGCCCCGGCGTGATCGTCGCCGGCGGCTCCCCGATCGGCGGGGACACCGAGATCGAAGGCCCGGCATGGATCGGCGGCGACGTGCGGATCGAGGCGGGCGTGCGCCTGATGGGCCCGGTGGTGCTCGGCGACGGTGTGCGGATCGGCAAGGGCGCGCAGCTGCGCTCGAGCATCGTCTTCCCCGGCACCGACGTCGCGGCGGACTCGATCCTGATCGGGGCCATCGCCGGCCACAAGGGCATCCTGCAGAGCCTGCGTCCACGCCGCTAGAACGCGAAGAGGCCCGCCGAAGCGAGCCCCTTCACGGAAAGTGAGACTGTGACAACTGTCATCATATCAGACCGCGCCGGCGCGGTCTGAGGCTCACGCCAGTTCGTAGCGCTCGCGCCGCTGCTGCTCGCGCTCGGACTCGGTGAGCGCCCGCACGAACAGGGCCACCAGCGCAACGCCCATCACCAGCGACTGCTCGACGGCCATCACCAGGCCGGCGATCGCCTGGTCGTCGTGAGCGGAGAGCCCCCACACGCGGGCGTGGTGGACGTAATAGGGGTAGAGCGCCGAGGGGGCGAACGCCAGCCCCATGCCGAGTGCCCCCACGAACAGCTTGGTGCTCAGCATGTAGATCACCGGGCCCATGCCGTCCAGGCGCAGGCGGGCGCGGATGGGGGAGAGCAGATGCCACCAGTAGAGCGAGCCCGCGACGACGAAGCTGACGTGCTCGAGGATGTGCACCAGGGGGTGGCGCACGGCGAGGTCGTAGGCCGCAGGGATGTGCCAGGCCCAGATCGCGCCCACGTAGAGCGCGACAGCAAAGGCCGGATGGGCGAGAGCGCCGGCGCGGCGCTCGATGTCGTGCACCACCCGCGTGACCGGGCGCAGGAGCACCTTGGTCAGGCCGAGGATCGCCAGCACGGGCACCACGTCCAGCAGCAGCATGTGCTGGATCATGTGCGCGAAGAACAGCTGGTCGGCGAGCGCGTCTATGGGCGAGACCAGTGCCATCACCGCGAGCAGGACCGCGGCCATGAAGCAGCAAAGCCGCCACACGGGAGCCTCGGCGCTGTGCCGCGGCGAGGGGCCGAGGCGCACCTGACGCCAGCGGCGCAGGTATGCGCCGGCGAGGATCGCCGCGCCGATCAGCACACCGGGGCTCAGCGTCCAGGAGAGGTCGGGGCGCATCTGCGTGTGATTGTCCCACGCCACCGTGCGGCGATCGAGCAGGCCGTGCGGCAATCGAGTGGGCCGCGCGGGGACTGGCCCGTAGCGGTCGCCCAGCAGCCATGCGGGGCTGCGGTAGTTCCCCGCACAATCGTCGAGCCCCATTTACATCCGCCGCAAACGGGCGTAGCATCGAGGGCATCGCCAGAGAAAAGGCCGACCGAAGGGAGCCTGTGATGCAGATCGACATCAAGGGTAGAAACGTCCCAGTCACCGACGCGCTACGCATGCACGCGGAGCGTCGTCTGACCAAGGTCACGCGACAGGTCTCAGACCTCGCGCGCTTGGAGATAGAGATCTTCAAGGAGCCCAATCCGCGCGTCTCGGACTGTCAGGTCGCGGAGGGCACCCTGTACCTGAAGGGCGTCACGCTGCGCGCCCGGGACGCATCGCCGGAGATGCTGCATTCGCTCAACCTGATGGTGGACGAGCTGGCTCGCCAGGTCAAGCGCCACCGCGACAAACTGCGCCACCGCCGCGAGGCGCACGCCGCGGCGGCGCAGAGAGCCGCGCTTGCGATGCGCAGCGCCTCACAGCCC
>DAINPC010000107.1:0-7748 GCA_036743695.1 Solirubrobacteraceae bacterium
CCTCGCCGGAGTCCGCCGTGTAGCCCTCGATCTTCTTCAGTTCGTTGCCATCGGCCTCGAACGCGCGGGCGGCCAGTTCGCACAGCCACGAGCGCACCACCGAGCCCTGCCCCCAGAGGTGCGCGATCTTGGCGTTGTCGAGCTGGTACTCGCACTTGTCGAACAGGTCAAAGCCCTCCGCGTAGGCTTGCATCAGGCCGTACTCCACGCCGTTGTGGACCATCTTCACGTAGTGACCCGCACCGGAGGAGCCGAAGCGCAGCCAGCCGCGTGGGCCGATCGCGGCGAGGCTCTGCTCGTTGGTCTGCGGTGCCAGCACGTCCAGGATCCCCGCCAGGCGCTTGACCGCCTTCTGCGGTCCCCCGACCATCATGCAGTAGCCCCCCTCCAGTCCCCACACGCCGCCGGAGACGCCCACGTCCACGTACTCGATGCCGCTGCCCCTCAGCTGCTCGGAGCGGCGCTTGTCGTCCGTCCACTTGGAGTTGCCGCCATCCACGATCATGTCACCGCGGTCCAGCAGCTTGGCCAGCTTCTCCACCGTGTCCTGGGTGGGCTTGCCCGCGGGGACCATGATCCACACGATCCGCGGCGCCTGAAGCTGCCTGACAAGGTCCTTCAGCGTCGCCGCGCCCGCCGCGCCGTGCTCGACCGCCTGCTTGACGGCCTGCTCGTCGAAGTCGAACGCCACCACCTCGTGCTCGGAGTCGCGGCGGATGCGGTGAACCATGTTCCCGCCCATCTTGCCCAGCCCGACGAAACCGATCTGCGTCACGTTGACTCCTTGATTCTCGCGGTCAGAGCGCGCATGGCGCCCACGGGATCCTCGCCCTGCAGCCGCACCCGCTCGGCGGGACGGCCGAGCTCGCGCAGCGTGTTCAAATCGCCGATCGCCTGCGCGTTCTTGAGCGTGGTGAACGTGTACGGCGCGCCCGGGATCGCCACGTCGGCGGGCCCGTCGTGGAGCAGCTGTAGGAAGCGGCCGGTCCTGGGGCCGCCCTTGTGGAACTGCCCGGTGGAGTGCAGGAAGCGCGGGCCGTAGCCGAACGTGGTCGTCGCCCTGGTGGCCGCGCGGATCGCCGTGCGCAGCGCCGCCGCCGCCGCGTCCAGCTCCGCGGAGGGCTGGGCGTAGGCCATGATCGCCACGTATTCCGGCGGCGTCGAGTCCAGCAGCAGCGTGCGCAGCGCCTGCTCGTCGGCGTCCTGCGCCTCCGGCAGCCGATGGCTGGCTTCGTAGTCTGCCAGCACGCGCTTGGTGGCGTCCTTGGCCTGCTGCACGTTGGGCTGGTCGAACGGGTTGATCTGAAGGCCCCAGCCCGCCACCGCCACGGCCAGCTCCGCCAGCATGAACACGCGGCCCAGGTCCGCCGGACCGCTCGTGGGGATCGTGATCACCGGATGGCCCGCCCGCGCCAGCGCCAGCACGCGCGCGTCCAGCTCGGGGTCGGGCGCGCCCAGGTCGGGGAGGTGGGCGAACACCCTGTCCTCGCCATACACCTCCGGCGCGCCCACCGGCTCCTCGGCAACCGGCAGGATGCCCGTGGCGTGCTTGCCCGTGGACTCCGCCACCAGCTGCTCGAGCCACAGCCCCAGGCCGGGCAGCGACTCGGAGATCAGGAACGTGAGCTTGTCGCGCCCCGCCCGTGCGAGCGCGCTCAACGCCGCCCCCAGCCAGACCGCCGCCGTGTGCTTAGAGGCTGCCGGCGCGCTTCCCTCGCCGCCCGACGACACGGCGATGGCCGTCTGCCACGCGCCCTGCGCCCCTTCCAGCAGGCCGCGCACGTCCACGCCGATCAGGGCCGCCGGCACGATCCCGAACGGCGACAGCGCGCTGTAGCGCCCGCCGATGTCCGGATCGCCGAGGAACGTCCGCCTGAAGCGGTCCTTCCCGGCGAGCTGCGCCAGACCCGAGCCGGGGTCCGTGATCGCCACGAACCTGGCACCGTCGCCGTGCAGTTGGCCGATCTCCGATCGGTAGAAGCGCGCGAACAGCGACAGCGGCTCGATCGTGCCGCCGGACTTGGAGGACACGATGAACAGCGTGCGCTGCTGGCCAATCCCCGATCGGTCCACCGCCTGCTGGACCGCGCCGATGGCGGCCGCGTCCGTAGAGTCAAGGACGTGCAGGCGAGGGTGCCCCGAGCGGTGCCCGAAGGAGCGCCGCAGCACCTCCGGAGCGAGCGAGGAGCCGCCCATGCCCAGCAGCACCACATCCTCGAAGCCCTCGCGCCTGACCTCCTGGACAAAGCTCTCAACCGCGTCCAGCTCGCCGAGCATGCGCTCCGCGATCGTCAGCCAGCCCAGCCTGTTGGCGATCTCCGGCGTGCCCGCCGCGCCCCACAGCGTCGCGTCCCGGAGGTGCAGCCGCTCGCCCACCTGCGCCTCGCCCGCCAGCGCCAGCCCGTCATCCACCTGCGCGCTCAGCGAAGCGGGGATGCGGGCGGTCACGGCCAGGGGCTGCTCGTTCACGCCACGATCGTAGTGACAGCGGCCCTGGTATAGGTTGTACGCGCCGTCCCAGCGGCTCGGCCAGCAACCGTTGAGGCCGGCGAGCACCACCGCCATGCGGCCCACCGGCCGAATCGCCTTCCAACAGAGCACCTTGAGCGCACAGACACCAGAGCAACTGCCCGACCGCAACCTCGCGCTGGAGCTCGTCCGCGTGACCGAGGCCGCTGCGCTGGCCACCGCGCCGCTGGTCGGGAGGGGCGACAAGGAGGCCGCCGACCAGGCTGCCGTGGACGGCATGCGCTACATGCTCCAGTCGATCCAGATGGATGGCGTGGTGGTCATCGGCGAGGGTGAGAAGGATGAGGCTCCGATGCTCTACAACGGCGAGCAGATCGGCGACGGCTCGCCGCCGCAGGTGGACATCGCCGTGGACCCGCTCGAGGGCACCACGCTCGCCGCGCACGGCATGCCCAGCGCGCTCGCCGTGATCGCGCTGTCCGCGCGCGGAACCATGTTCGACCCCGGGCCGTGCGTCTACATGGAGAAGATGGCCGGCGCCCCCGACATCGCCGACCTGCTGGACCTCGACCGCCCGCTCGGCGAGACCGTCCAGCTGGTGGCCGAGCGCCGTGGCTGCCGTGTCAGCGACGTGATGGTCGTGGTGCTCGACCGCCCGCGTCACGAGGAGGGCATCGCCGCCATCCGCGCAGCGGGCGCCCGCGTTCGCCTGATCGCCCACGGCGACGTGTCCGCCGCGCTGCTGGCCGTCACCGAGCGCTCTCCCGTGGATCTGCTGTGGGGGATCGGCGGCACCCCCGAGGGCGTCATCTCCGCCGCCGCCGTCAAGTGCCTCGGCGGCCAGCTGCTTGGGCGCCTGTGGCCGCGCGACGAGGCCGAGCGCAGCGCCGCCCGCGAGGCGGGCTACGAGCTGGATCAGGTGCTCGACCGCGACGACCTGGTGGCCGGCGAGGACGTGTTCTTCTCCGCCACCGGCATCACCGACGGCGACGTGCTCCAGGGCGTGCGCTACCCGAGCGCCGGGGGAGCCACCACCGAATCGCTGGTCACGCGCTCGCGCTCCGGGACCATCAGGCGCATCAGGGCCACGCACGACCGCGCCAAGCTGCGCGCGGTTGGCGGCGAGCGCTTCTAGCGGGGCATTGCCGGTAGCGCTGGAGCCTGTTCGCAGCTCTCCGAGCGTGCGACTCCACCGAGCAGGCCGTCGGCGAGGATCAGCGGGCGAGACGCCCGACCCTGGACTCCGCGAGGTCCAGCCGCGCGAGCGAGCGCAGGAAGCCGTAGGTGACGATCACGTGGATCCGCGACTGGGTCGCGTTGTAGACCGGGCGGCTGAGGCGCGAGGCGATGGACGGATAGAAGTTGGCCACCTCGACCTCCACGTGCAGGCGCGCGTGGTCGCGGTCCTCGCCGGGACTCCTGCGCACTTCGATCTGCAGGTATCCGTGGCCGTTGCGCCCGCGCCGCGACACCAGCAGGCCGCGCTCGACGCGCCAGCGCACCAGCCCGCGCGTGCGGTCCATCTCGTATTCGGGCGCCTGGAAGGTGAGCAGCCTCAGCGGCGGCGCCACCAGCACCACCGATCGCTCTCCCTCCGTGTAGCGCACGCGGATCAGGCCGAGCGTCACGCGTGTGAGGAAGCGCCAGTAGGTGCGAGCGAGGCGCTCCAGGTGCGCCGGCGTCCAGATCTCCGCCAGCACCGTCTCCTCGATCACCAGATCCGCCTTCTGCACGGAGCGGACGGCGCCGCTCACCGGATCCAGCGACGTGGCGTCCTCCAGATCCTCGATCACCACCAGCTCTCCTCGAGCGCCCCGCGGGCGGCGGTTGAGCACCAGCCAGCTCATCGCAGCCCAGAGGAGCGCCGCTCCCACCGCTACGGCGATCCAAACGAGGGTCATGGCTTGATCGGATCGCCCACGGGGCCCGTCAGGCTATCCCCGCGCGCCGACGCGCCACGCTTCGCGTCCCCGGTTGCTGATATTCAACAACTGTGACCGACCGTCTCCGCTCCCAGCAGGCCGCCCGCGCGCGACCCGTCGCCGATCTCCCCCTGGAGTCCGTCCTGGCGCGGTCGGAGGAGCTCGCCAGGCACTGGGCCATCGCCCTGATCCTCGATCGGCCGCTGGAGGGCATCGGCGGCATTCCGCTGGAGGAGCTCGCCCGCGACGCGCCGTCGCTGTGTGCCCAGGCGATCCGAGCCCTGCAGTCGGACGTGGAGCTGGAACGGCTGACCGGACAGGGCGTCCCCACCGGCCGCGAGCAGTCCGCGCCGGCGCTGGCGCTGCGCGCGATGACCGGGGCGCACGACGCGCCGGAAGTGGTGGAGGCGGTCGAGGCGCTGCGGGGCGTGCTGTGGGAGGCGCTGCTGGACGAGCTGCGCTGGCCCAGCTCCGAGCGCTCCGGTGCACGCCGGCTGGCCGACCTCTCCGACCGCCTGGCGCACGTCTGCGCGGGCATGCTCGCCGCGGCGCTCGCTGCCGAGACCGGCCCGCTGGGAGGCGCCGAGGACGTGGCCGTGGGGCTCGCCGAGCGCAGCAGCGCCGAGCGCCACGCGGAGGCTCCCGCTCGGCGGGGGGCGGTGATCGTGGACGAACGCGCACAGGCGCCGGTCGCCGGCACTCGGCCGGACCGTAACCAGGCTCTCAGCCGCACCCACCCGCAGCCGCGCGCGCGCCCCATCTCCTGGGATGAGTCGCCTCCGAGTCCGCCCGGCCCCTCGCGGGCGCCGGAGCGTCCCATCTCCTGGGATGAGTCTCCTCCCGCGACCGCGCGCGCGGCCAGCGCGGACATCGAGATCCGCGACGAACGCGCAGAGCGGGGGCCCACCGCCTGGATCGGATCGATCGGGCGCCAGCTCCTGCGCTTTGAGCAGGACGGCCTCCCGTTCGCCGTGCTGCTGCTCGAGCCGCTGGAAATCGAGCGCCTACGTCGCGCCGAGTCCTCGGCGGAGCTGCTGCTCCTGGCCGATCGGATTGAGGCCGCGCTGGCCGCCTGGTCGGACTCGCTCACGCGCGAGAGCCCCGGCCGATACTGGCTGCTGGCGCCCGACACCGACCGCGACGCCGCCGTCAGGCTCGTCGAGCGCATGGAGCTGGCCGTGGCCAGCGCGGTCCGCCACCGGGGCGCTCCGCTGGAGCTGGCCGTGGGGAGCGCCGTGTGTCCCGATGATGGCCGCGAGGCTCCCGCGCTGGCCGCTCACGCCGACGTGGGGCTCTACGCCGCCCGCTCCGCCGCGCGCACCGGGCTCGCCCGGCGGGCCGCCTCGGTCGACGAACCCGCTCAGTAGGGGCGCTCAGCTCGCGGGCGCGCCGCCCGCGAGCACCGTGCTCGGAGCGGCCGGGGGAAGGCCGAGATTGGGGCGGTTGGGCGTGCTGCCCACGATGCGCGTGTGGATTCGGACCGTCTCCGTGATGCCAAGGGCCTGCGCCGTGCCCGCCGTCAGGTCCCAATCAGCGCCGATGTGGCTGTAGGGGCCGCGGTCCAGCACGGGCACCGTCAATGTGCTGCTGCCAAAGCTGACCTTCACCAGCGTGCCGCACGGAAGCGTGCGGTTGGCCACGCCGCGGACACCCGGCGTCAATGTCTGCCCGCAGGCCGTCTTCCTGCCGTAGAAGCCCGGCCCGAACCATGTGGCGATCCCGGTCGGGTGCACCGTCGGGCTGGCCGGCGCGGAGGGAGAGGGGGCGCTGGCTCCGGGGGCGCTGGCTCCGCCCGCTGAGGCTGCGAAAGCGCTCACGGCGGGAATCGCCGTGCCCATCAGCCCAGCCACCAGGGCGAGCAGAATCGTTGCTGTCTTGGACTTGATTCGCATCATTTCCGACGCCTACGGGGTGAGCTGACGGGCTCGCGCGGCAAGCAAATGCGGCGCTACGGCCCTGCCGGGCCGATTCGCCCCAGCGGATCGTGCTGATCCGCATTGGGTCCCCCGTCCGCCGTGACCTGAGCCACGGCAGCTCGGCGTGGGTCGCAGTATACAGACCGTGGCGAGCGTGCTCGGAGCGCCCCCGAAACCTGCCCCGTCAAGGCCGCGCCCGGGGGGCTCAGGGGAGGGGCAGGTGCGTCAGCGCGTCCCTGAGCAGGCGCTCGCCCGTGGACAGGCCCGCCTTGGCAAGCTCGCCGATGATCTCCGCCGCCGACGCCACCAGCTCCGCGCCGCCGGGCGGCTGCACCGGGCCGCTCGCGCGATCCCGATCCATTTCCGACTCGAACCCCTGCCTGGGCATCTGGTCGGAGGTCGGTGAGGGGGCGCGCTTGGGCGCCGTGCGCGGGCCCTTGGCCGGCTTCCCCGTCGTGCCCGCCTTGGGGGTCTCGGCTGCCTGTCGGGCGCTGGGGGCCTGTGCCCGCAAGCCGGCGCGAGTGCCGTCCGGGCGCTTGGCCGTGCGCTGCCTCGAGGCCGCGCCCGCTGTCCTCGCGGTCCCCCGGGGGCGGGACTCTGGCGCACCCTCGTCTGTGTTCGACGGCGTGCTCGCGGCCGGGTCCGCCGCGGCCGTCGCCTTGCGCGCTGCCGCCCTGCGCGGGCTGGAGCGCTGCGGGCGGGTGTGGGGCAGATTCGCCAGTACGCCCTCGCTCGCCCCCGGCTCGCTCGGGCGTCCGTTGCTCTCGTTGGGGGCGCTCATCGGCACATCATTGCTTAAGGCGGGCGCTGCAAGCAGAGCGGCAAGTTGGTCGGGTCTCAGCGACGACGCGTTAGCATGGGAGCCCTGAGAGCCCATTTTTGGTTGTAACGTCGGCAGGGCTGCGGCCGTATGTCTGACGAGGAGTTGCTGAAGGCATAATCTCGCGGGGCCCAGGCGGTCGCCATTGGGTTCTCGACCGACCCAAGAAATGGAAACACGTATGTCAGTAGTCGAGCTGCAGGAGTTGGATGAGGTCAAGGGCCTGGTTGCCAAGGGGCAGCAGGTGGGCGTTCTCTCCTACGCGGAGATAACCAAGGCGGTATCCGAGCTCGACCTCGACGAGTCGGACGTCGAAGAGCTGCACGGGTTCTTCGAGCGCTCGGAGATCGAGCTCGTGGAGGACATCGATCCCGCGATCGCCGCCTCCGCGCAGCTGGAGCGCGCGCCCGACAAACGCGGCCGGCGCAAAGCCAAGACCGCGCTGGACCTCAAGCCGGACATGACCACCGACTCGCTGCAGCTGTTCCTGAAGGACATCGGCAAGGTGCGACTGCTGACAGCCCAGGAGGAGGTCGACCTCGCCAAGCGCATCGAGCGCGGCGACCTCGACGCCAAGCAGAAGATGGTCGAGTCCAACCTGCGCCTGGTGGTGTCGATCGC
>DAINPC010000108.1:0-7744 GCA_036743695.1 Solirubrobacteraceae bacterium
CGTGATACTCCTCGGCAAGGCCGAAGTACACGAGCGCGCTGTGCCAGGAGTCACGAAAAGCCATCGGTGTAGGTGCGTGTTCGCCCGGCGAGCCGGTTTCCCTGCAGATGCTAGTAAGTCGCAGCCGGCGAAGCTTGCCGGTCGCGCACGCTAATGATAGAGCTTCGTGCCGATCCGCACGATTGTGGCGCCCTCCTCGGCGGCAACGACGTAGTCCTGGGAGGTGCCCATCGAGAGGTGCTCCAGCTGGCGCTCCGCTGCCAGCTCGCGCAGCGCGGCGAACCAGCGGCGGCTGTCCCGCGCCTCCGTGGACAGCGGCGGCATGCTCATCAGGCCCGCCACGGGCAGGGGCGAGCGCTCGATCAACGCGTCCAGGTCCGACGGCGCGATGCCAGCCTTGCCCGCCTCGCCCGCCACGTTGACCTCGATCAGGATGCGCAGGCCCGGCCGTGCCCGCTCGCGGTGGCGCTCCAGCTCGCGCAGCGCCGACTCGGAGGCCACCGAATGGATCAGGCGCACGTGCGGGACGATCAGCCGCACGCGCCGACTCTGCAGCTGGCCGATGAAGTCCCACTCGAACAGCGACCCGCACAGGGCGACCTTCTCCTGGAGGTCCTGCGCGCGGTTCTCCCCCACCAGCCGGATGCCCGCCTCGGCCAGCACGGGCATGTCCTCGGCGGCCACGTACTTGGTCGCCGCCAGGATCTCGATCGCGTCTCGGGGGCGCCCGGCGCGGTCGCAGGCGGCGTCCAGCTCGCCGCGGATCCGCTGAAGGCTCTCGCGCACCCTCTCCGCGCGCAGCTCGGAGATCAGCTCAACCACGCCACTCCCGCCTGACGCCCCGCGCGCGCGCCTTCGCGGCGGTGGGAGAAGAAGCGCTCGTCGCAGATGGTGCACGCCGCCACGTCGCGCACCTCCGCCACGCCCGCCGCCAGCAGCCGCTCGTGGGCGATCGCGCGCAGGTCGATGCGTCCACCGGCGCCGTGAACACCGCCGAACGCGGCGTGGACCTCCTGTCCGACCTCGTAGCAGCAGACGCCCGCGCAGGGCCCGAGGACGGCCACCGTCGCTCCCGCGCCGCCCAGCTCGCGCAGCGCGCGCACGCCCTCCTCCAGCACGCCCGCCGCCAGGCCCCGCCAGCCGGCGTGCACCATCGCCACGGCGCTCTCGCAGCCGAGCGCCACCGGCAGGCAGTCGGCGCTCAGAACCATCGCGCCCACGCCCGCCAGCCCCGTGGCCTGCCCGTCGGCCTCTCCGCCCTGCCCCGTCGGCGGCATGTCCGCGATCCGCCGCACAGCCGTCCCGTGGACCTGGTAGCTGCGGGCCAGCCTGCGCACGCCCGCGAGCGTCCGCAGCCGCTCGCGCGCGAGGGCGCCGTGCTCGGCACCCGCTCCGCCCACGCTCGACAGGTTGCCGTGCGCGCGTGCCGTGAACAGCGCGCGGGCGCCGCCCACCAGCCGCAGCGGCTCGCCGATGCTGATGCGCGCGTCGTCCGCAAGGCGCAACGGCTCTCCGGCGCTCATAGGACAACCTCCAGCGCAGCTTCCAGCTCCGCCTGGCGCCCGTCCGCCAGCTCGCCGTCCAGCTTGCGCGCCAGCGCCGCCGCGAGCCTGCGTCCGATCTCCGGGCCCTGGGGGATCCCCTCCGCGATCAGGTCCTCGCCGGTGATCATCAGGCTGACGTTGCGCAGGTCCGCCAGCCACTCGCGGGCTGCATGCGCCGCTTCGCCCAGCCCTACGCCCTGCAGCCCCCCCCACGCGCCCGCCAGGGCGATGCCCTCGAGCGACTCGAAGGACGCCGCTTCGTGTATCTCCGATGGGGCTTCCGCGCGGGCAAGCGCTTCGGCTGTGGCGTCCGCGCAGATCGCTGCGCGCAACACAAGCTCGCAATCGGCTGCCGGGAACTGCAAATGCTCCAGCAGCGCGCCAGCCGCGTCCTCGGCCCCATCCTGCAGTCCGTGAAGCATCGGCTGCAGCAGCGCAGCGAGCACCAGCAGGTCTGGGCGCGGGCGCTTTTCCTCCCCCCTCTCCGCGGCCGGCAGCAGCTTGAGCCCCGCCCGGGCCAGGTGCTCGTGGCAGCGAAGACGCGGGTGCAACGCGGAGAGCAGGCCGAGGTCGTCCATCGCGGCCAAAGCCGCGACGGCGTCGGTTTCGCCCAGCGCGAGGCGCAGCTCGGCGCCGATGCGCGCACCAGAGATGGTTTGCAGCGCGCCCGCGGCGACCGCCGCGGCGGCCAGCTCGGCGGTGCCCGGCTCGACATCGAAGCCGAGCCGGGCCCGGTAGCGCGCCAGGCGCAGCAGGCGCGTGGGGTCCTCGATGAAGCTGCGCTCGTGCAGTACGCGCAGGCGCCGCGCGTGGAGATCAGGCAGGGCCTGCGCGTTGACGGGCATCGGCGTTCCACGTTCAGGACCGCTGAGCGGCACGGCGATGGCGTTGACGGTGAAGTCCCTGCGGCGGAGATCCTCCTCGATCGTGCCCTCGCGCACCTCGGGCAGAGCGCCCGGCGCGGGGTAGCTCTCGGCGCGGCGCGTCGCCACGTCGATCTGCCCACCGCTCCAGCGCACGAGCGCAGTGCGGAAGCGCTCGTGGAAGGTCAACTCGAGGCGTTCGTCGGGGCTCTGTCCCGCGAGGACGCCGAGGCGGGAGGCGAGCTCGCGGGCAAGCTCCGCCGCCCCGCGGGCCACCACCACGTCGAGCTCTCGGGGCCGGCGCCCGAGCAGGAGGTCGCGGACGGCGCCACCGACCAGCGCGACGTCATCCCGCCCGGAGGCGAGCTCGAGCAGCTCGCGCCCCCCCGGATGGTCGCCCACCGCCCGCAGCAGCTCGGGGCGCCCCGACGCGGCGAGCGTCGCGGCCCGCACGGGCTCCGCGCTCCCCGTCTCGGGGCTCATGCGAGGACGCGCACCGGGATTCCCGCCGCGGCCAGGTGCGCCTTGGCCTCGGCCACGCTGTAGCGCCCGTAGTGGAAGATCGACGCGCACAGCACCGCGTCAGCGCCCGCCCTCAGCGCCTGCGCCAGGTGCTCCAGCTGGCCGGCGCCGCCGGAGGCGATCACGGGGACGCTGACAGCCTCACTGACAGCTGTGGTCAGCGGCAGGTCATAGCCGTCGCTGGTGCCGTCGCGGTCCATGCTCGTCAGCAGGATCTCGCCCGCTCCACGCTCCACGCCCTCGCGCGCCCATGCCACCACGTCGCGGCCTGTGGACGTGCGCCCGCCCGCCACGAACGCGTCCCAGCGCGGCGGTGCATCCGGCTCCCCGGGCGCCGTCTGGGCCTGGGGCTGGGCCTTGGCGTCGATGGCGAGCACCACGCACTGGGCGCCGAACACGCCCGCCAGCTCCTCCAGCAGCTCCGGGCGCGCCAGCGCGGCGGAGTTGACCGACACCTTGTCCGCGCCCGCGTCCAGCACCGCCTGCGCGTCCGCGACCGAGCGGATGCCGCCGCCGATGGTGAACGGCACGAACACCTCATCCGCGGTGCTGCGCGCCAGCCTGGCGATCGTGTCGCGCTTCTCGTGCGTGGCCGTGATGTCCAGGAACACCAGCTCGTCCGCGCCCTCGCGATCGTAGTGCGCCGCCAGCTCCACCGGGTCGCCCGCGTCGCGGATGTCCACGAATTCCACGCCCTTCACCACGCGGCCGCCATCCACGTCCAGGCAGGGGATCACGCGCTTGAAGTGCACCCGCCCACCGTAGCGAGCGCCGCGCGGGCCGCGGCGACCGTGAAGCGCCCCTCATACAGGGCCTTGCCGACGATCACGCCCGTGAGGCTTCCCCTGCGCAGGCCGGCCAGGCCCTCCAGGTCGGCGAGCTGGCCGATGCCGCCGGAGTAGACCACGCTTCCCCTCACCGCGTCCGCCACGCGCGCGACTTCCTCCAGGTCGGGGCCTTCCAGCATGCCGTCGCGGTCCACGTTGGTGTAGACGAGCTGCTCCACGCCGCTCTCGTGCAGGCGCTCGAGCACCGCGTCCGTGCTCGGCTCCGTCGTCTCCGTCCAGCCGGCCGTCGCCACCCGCCCGCCGCGCACGTCCACCGACACCAGCACCCGGTCAGGCCCGTGGGCGTCCAGCGCGCGGAGCAGCAGCTCCGGGTCCGTGAACGCGGCCGTGCCCAGGATCACGCGCGCGGCGCCCGCCGACAGCGCGTCGTCCACGGCCTGTGAGGAGCGCAGGCCGCCCCCGTACTGCACCGGCACCCCCAGCTCGCCGGCGATCGCGCGCAGGTGCTCGATGTTCACCGGCTCGCCCCGCTTGGCGCCGTCGAGGTCGACCACGTGCAGCTCGCGCGCGCCCGCCGCCACCCAGCCGCGCGCCGCCGAGACGGGATCCTCGTCGTAGAGCGTCTTGGCGTCGAAGTCGCCCTTGACCAGCCGCACGGCGCTGCCGCCCAGGATGTCGATCGCCGGGTAGAGCCTCACCCGGCGACCGATCGCAGATCGACCGGCGCCCCCGCCGCGATGCAGATGCGGGCGAAGCTCGCCAGCAGGCGCAGCCCCGCCGCGGAGGACTTCTCCGGATGGAACTGCACGCCGTAGAAGGACCCGCGCTGCACCGCCGTGACGAACCGTGCGCCGTAATCCGCCGTACCGAGGATGTCCCCGGAGGTTGCGGGGACGGGCGCGAAGGAGTGCACGTGGTAGAAGGCGCAGCTGCTCGGCAGCGACTCGAGCAGCGGCGAGTCCGGCCGGCTGAAGCGGACCTCGTTCCAGCCGATGTGCGGCAGCTTCAGCCCGCCCGCCTCCAGCGCGCGGACCTCGCCCGGCACGATCCCCAGGCCGGCAGCGCCGCCGCGCTCGGTCGAGGAGTCAAACGCCAGCTGCAGGCCCAGACAGATCCCCAGCACCGGAGTGCCCGCCGCCACGCGCTCGCGCAGCAGCTCGTCCAGGCCCAGCGCGCGCAAGCTCTCCATCGCGCGCGGGAACGCGCCCACGCCGGGCACCACCAGGCCGGCCGCCGCGCGCAGCTCGCCGTGGTCGCTGCTGATGCTCGCGCGCACGCCCACGTGCTCGAGCGCCTTCTCCACCGAGCGGCGGTTACCCATGCCGTAGTCCACCACGGCTATGTCCAGCTGCTCGTCGATCAGCGGGCTCATCCCGTCAGCGTCCCCTTGGTGCTCGGCACACCGGACTCGCTCGGGTCGATCGCCACGGCCGCGCGCAGCGCGCGGGCGAACGCCTTGAACGCCGCCTCGATCATGTGGTGCGCGTTGCTGCCCGCCTCCACCCGCAGGTGCAGCGTCAGCTTGGCGCTGTTGGCCAGCGCGCGGAAGAACTCCTCCGTCAGCTCGTGCTCGAAGCCGCCCGTTGCGCCCGCCGGCAGCTCCGCCTCGAACAGCGTGAACGGCCGCCCGGAGATGTCGATCGCGCAGCTGGCGCGCGCCTCGTCCATCGGCACGACAGCAGCGCCGTAGCGGACGATGCCAACCCGCTCGCCCAGCGCCGCGTCCAGTGCCTGGCCGAGCACGATCGCGGTGTCCTCCGCCGTGTGGTGTGCGCCCGTCTCCAGGTCGCCGCTCACCTTCACGTCCAGGTCCATGCGCCCGTGGCGCGCGAGCAGGTCCAGCATGTGGTCCAGGAAGCCCACGCCCGTCTCGCGCGCGCCCGCCCCGCTGCCTTCCAGCGCCAGCGTCAGGCGCACGTCGGTCTCGCCGGTCCTGCGCTCGATCGTGGCTGTGCGGCTCATGGCTGCAGATTCTCCCCTACTCGCGCCTCCATCGATTCCGCGTGCACCTCGAAGCCCTCCGCGCGGGCGATCGGAGCGCCCGCCGCCGCCAGCTTGCCCGCGGCCTCGCCGATCCGGACCTCAGCCATGCGGCGGCGGAAGTGGCGCGGCGAGAGCGATGAGGCGAAGCGCGCGGCGGCGCCGGTGGGCAGCACGTGGTTGGAGCCCGCCACGTAGTCGCCGAAGGCCGTGGCGCTCTCCACGCCCACGAACAGGCAGCCCGCCGCGCGCACCGCCGGCGCCAGCGCCTCCATGTCCGCGCCGATCAGCTGCAGGTGCTCCGCCGCGAACGCGTTGGCGAACGTGAGCGCCTCGCGCGCGGTGGCGACGGCCACGATCGCAAACTGCGCCTCGCCGACGGTCGGGCGCTCGAGCACCAGCGTTTGCAGGCTCGCGGCCAGCGCGTCGCACACCGCCGGGTCGGGCGAGACCGCCGCGACCAGGCTGCCGTCGCCGTGCTCGCCCTGGGCCAGCATGTCAAGCGCAGCCAACCGCAGCTCGCGCTCGTCCGCGCCTGCGCCCAGCGCCACCAGCAGGTCGCTGGGGCCGGCGAAGCCGTCGATGCCCACCGTCGCGGACAGCTGGTGCTTGGCCTCCTGCACGTACAGGTTGCCCGGTCCGACGATCACGTCCACCGGGTCCACCGTGGCGGTGCCGTGGGCGAGCGCCGCGATCGCGTGCGCGCCGCCCATGCGGTAGACGCGCTCCACGCCGCACAGCCTGCACGTGCCCAGGATCGCCGGGTCGATCTGCCCGTCGGTGCCCGGCGGCGAGCAGACGGCGACGTCCAGCACGCCCGCCGAGCGCGCAGTCACGACGCCCATCACCACTGTGCTCGCATAGGCCGCGCGTCCGCCCGGCGCGTACACAGCCGCCGCGGCCACGGGGACCTCGCGCAGCAGCACCCGGTGACCCTGCGGCAGCTCGACGCGCTGCTCGTGGCCCACGCCCGCCTCGGCCACGAGCGCGACGTTGGCGATCGCCACCTGCAGGCCCGCCACCAGCTCCAGCGGGAGCATCCTGATGGCCTCGTCCAGCTCCTGCGCGGGGACGCACAGCGGCCGGGGCTCGGCGCCGCCCGTGTCGAGCTCCCGCGTGAAGCGCATCAGCGCCTCATCCCCCCCCGTGCGCACCGCCTCCACGATCTCTGCGACCTCGCGCGCCACCGACGCGCCGCCGGCCACCAGCGAGCGCACGTGAGCGGCCGCGTCGGCGGGCCCGCCCAGGCGCTCGAGGTCGTGGAGATCGAGGCGCTGCAGGCGCACGTCAGGCCCCGTCGGGCGCCGGCAGGCCGCGCAGGCGCGCCAGCAGATCGTCCATCTCCGCGGCCTTCAGCTTGTGCGCCACCGGGTTGGCGATCAGCCTGGCGGTGCAGACCACGATCTCCTCGCGCACGATCAGGTTGTTCTCGCGCAGCGTCGTGCCCGTGGCCGTCAGATCCACGATCGCCTCCACCATGCCCGTCAGCGGCGCCAGCTCCACCGACCCCTTGACCTCGACGATCTCCGCCTGGCGGCCGGTCTCCTCCAGGTGGCGCGCGGCGATCCGCGGGTACTTGGTGGCCACGCGCATCACGCCCAGGCGCCTGAGCGCCTCCACCGCGGGGTCCGGACCGGCCTTGCTGGCCAGCACCATCGTGCAGCGCCCGTAGCCCAGGTCCAGCAGCTCGTACACGTCGCGGCCCCCCGCCGCGCCGCGCTGGGCCGCCTGCTCCAGCAGTACGTCCTTGCCCGTCACGCCCAGGTCCGCGGCACCCGCCTCTACGTACGTGGGCACGTCCGACGGGCGCATGGTGATCACGCCAACGTCCTCGAACAGCAGCTTGCGGTCGTTGGAGCGCAGCTCCCGGGTGTCCAGGCCCAGGCCCGCCAGCAGATCCAGCGTGCCGCCGAACAGCGCCCCGCGGGGCACCGCGATCGTCAGGCCGTTGATCGGGCTCACGAGCGCGCCTCGCTGCCGTCGGGGCGCACGATCAGCGCGCCGGTGCCGCGCTCCTCGCCCGCCAGGGCGATGTGCAGGCGGTCCA
>DAINPC010000109.1:0-7738 GCA_036743695.1 Solirubrobacteraceae bacterium
GCGTCAGCCCGGAGCCGTTGCGGTTCGGGTAGGCCCCGCCGAACTGCACCAGCCCGCCGGTCTCCGTCAGCCACACCTGTCCGCCGAGCACGCGAGCGATTTCGCGCGTGCGCCAGCTCTGCAGGCGGTTGACGTCGGAGTAGTTGTGCAGCCCCCAGATCTTCGGCATGACCGTCCGCAGGCGGCCGATCTCACTTTTGAATTCGGAGATGTAGCTCAGCGTGCCCGATATGTTGGCCGCGTCGAGCACGTCCAGGCCGATCGCCGTGCAGCCACGGCAGACACGGATCAGCGCCTGGTAGTAGCGCGCCGCTGCTTGCGCCGAGGGGCTGGCGAGCACGTGCAGGATGTTGCCGCGATTGGCCTCGTCCCAGGACTGGTATTGCCTGACGTGGGGAAAGAGCTTCACGAACCTCTGCACATCGCGCTGGTAGGTGGCCACGCTGGGAAGCGTGGTGGGCGTGAGCTCAGAGTGGTAGAAGGCCACCAGCACCTTCTGGTGCTGGGTTTCCGCGGCCTGGATGAACGTTATCGCCTGGTTGAGCGAGGCGCGATGCGCAACCGCGTCGTAGGGAGCGATGTAGCGGACGACTTTCGTGTGCAGCTGGCGCCACAGGGGGTTGACGAACATCTCCGCCTGCTCGTCGCCGATGCCCGTCAGGTACGCGCTCGCAGCGTGGGCGCTGGGCGCTGCACCGCGGCCGATCGCGCTGGGCACGGCCAGCGCGCAGGCCAGGAGCACCAGCGCCAGGGCGAGCGGGAGCGACAGCAGGGATGGGCGTGATGGCTTCATGCTGGTGGTTGGAACCGAAAGCGGGACCGACAGTTGCGCGATGGTAGTAACTTTGCACGACGCTCACGCCGCCCCGCGCCTGTCGGGCAGACTCTAGTCGGTGCCGGAGGGTGCGCCCGTATCCACAGGTTCGTCGTGATCCCCGGCCACTCCTCCCTGTGCCAGCCGGCTCTCTTGCGCGCCGGTGGGCCGGCGCAGCGTGGGATCGGCGACAACGCGCACGTCCACGCCCGGCAGGCCCCGCAGCAGGCGCGTCAGCAGCGAGCGCTCGGAGCGCCCCCCCAGACGGGTGAGCCCGCGGCGTTCGGAGGGCGTGCCCATCAGCACATACGTGCTGCCGAGGGCGCGGGCCACCGCGATCGCGACCTCGGCCACGTCCTCGCCCTCCTCTACGCGCAGGCGCGCCCCGAGCATCGAGACCAGTCGCCGCAGCTCCTCCAGGCGCTTGCGGTCCTCGAGGCTCGGCGGACGGCCGGGAGGGCGCACGACCAGCACGTCCAGCTCCGCGTCCAGCCGCTGCGCGGAGCGCCACGCGCGCCGCACGATGCGCTCGCAGTGCGGCGCGAGCGTCGCCAGCGCCAGCAGGCGCTCTGCGATCGCCTGGGGTCCCAAGTCGCCCGTCACGGGCAGGCCCTCCTCGTCGCGGCGCGCCGGCTGGCTGGGCTCCCGCACCAAGCGCTTGACCTCCACGTCCTCGGCGACCTGGCGCAGCGCGGTCTCGCGCAGGGCGGACAGGCTCTCGATCTTGAAGAAGTTGTTGAGCGCCGCCTGCACGCGCTCGGGGCGATAGACCTTGCCGGCCCGCAGGCGCCCGATCAGCGCCTCGGGGGTGAGGTCGATCAGCACCACCTCGTCGGCCGCCGAGAGCACCTCGTCGGGGATCGTCTCGCGCACGCGCGCCCCGGTGAGCTGGGTTACCTGGTCGTTGAGGCTCTCCAGGTGCTGGACGTTGACAGTCGAGAACACGTCGATCCCGGCCTCGATCACCGCGCGCACGTCCTCGTAGCGCTTCTCGTGCTCGACACCCGGCGCATTGGTGTGGGCGAGCTCGTCGATCAGGCACAGCTCCGGCTTGCGCGCGAGCACCGCCGGAAGGTCCATCTCCTCCAGCGGCGTGCCGCGATAGACCAGGCGACGGCGCGGGAGTAGCTCGAGGCCTTCCGCCTGGGCCAGCGTCTCGACGCGTCCGTGTGGCTCGAGGTAGCCGATCACCACGTCGCGCCCGCTGTCCGCTTCCGCCCCACCCTCCTGCAGCATGCGATAGGTCTTCCCCACGCCCGGGGCCATACCGATGAAGACCTTCAGGTGTCCTCTCTCGTCTGACATGGGGGGCGTGTGGGACGCTACCGCAGTGACCTCCTTTCAGACGGGTGCAGCCGTGCTGGGCGGGCTGCTGATAGTCGGCTCGCTGCTGTCCGGCCTGGCGCGCCGCAGCATGCTCTCACTCGCGGCGCTGTTCGTGCTCGCCGGATTCCTCCTCGGTCAGGGGGCGACGGGCGTCCTGCACTTCAGGGCAAGCTCGGGCTTCGTGACCGACCTGGCGACGGTCGCGCTGATCGTGATCCTCTTCCGGGATGGCCTGGAGGTCGACGGCGAGCTGCTGCAGCGCCACTGGCAGCTGCCGGTGCGCAAGCTGGTGGTCGCGATGCCGATCACGGCGGTCCTCGTCGCGCTGTTGGCGCGCGCGCTGGTGGGCCTCGGCTGGACCGAGGCCTTCCTGCTCGGCGCTCTGCTCGCCCCGACCGACCCCGTGCTCTCCTCCGGCGTCGTGACCGACCCTCGCGTTCCCCGCATAATCCGCCATTCGCTCAACCTCGAGTCGGGTCTGAACGACGGACTGGCGCTGCCGGCCGTGCTCGCGTTCGCCGCCGCCCTGCAGGCCAACAGCGGGCACTTCGTGTGGTGGCATTTCGTCCTGCAGGACGTGGGGCTGGGATTCGCCTTCGGCCTCGTCCTCGGCCTCCTCGGCTCGCTGCTGATGACCGAGGCGAGCGGCGAACGCCTCGACCGGCCGATCCCCGCCCACCAGAAGGCCCTCTACGGCCTCGGGCTCGCGTTCGCCACCTACGGGCTGACCGTGCTTCCCCCCCATGGCAACGGCTTCATCGCGGTGTTCGTCGCCGCGATCGTCATCGGCATCCGCCGTCCCGATCTGCGCCGCTACTTCGCCGAGCGCGCCCAGGAGGTCGTGGAGATCGTCAAGCTCGGCATATTCGCGGTGTTCGGCTCGCTGCTGACCATCCACGGCCTGTTCTCGGACGGCTGGGCTGCAGTGGCGCTCGTGGCGGGGACCCTGCTGCTCGCTCGACCCGTCGCGGTCTGGATCGCGCTCGCCGGCACCCGCCTGGGCACGGCGAGCAAGGCGTTCATGGCGTGGTTCGGCCCCAAGGGCGTCGCCACCATGACCTTCTCGCTGCTCATCCTCGGTCGCGACGTGCAGTCGGGGCAGCGGATCTTCAACATCGCCGCGCTCGCCGTCTTCGCCTCGATCCTCCTGCATGGGATCACCGACTCCCCCGGCACCAACTGGATCGCACGCCACGAGCCCCATGGCTGACGGGCTCAGCCTTCGAGCGAGCCGGCCCGGACAGACGCGGCGCCCAGCACGGAGTCGTAGCGCCGGCGCACGTCGGCCCGGTCGGACTCCTCGGGCACCGACTCCTCGCTCGCGCGCACGATCATCGCCGCCTGCTCGAGCAGCAGCTCGCGCTGTCCCGAGGAGGTCGTGTACGCCATCACCTTCGCAAGCGCGTCGAGCTGACGGATCATCACTGCGGGCATCCCCCGGCTGGCCTGGCGTATCTTGTCGTGCGCACGCTCGACCAAGCGGCGGAAGCTGGCCGTGACGGTGATCACGCGCACGTGCCCGGCCGCGTCGCGATGGACGCTGGCCGGGCGCCAGCGAGCGGCGATCTTGCCCAGCCCGTCGCCGAGCCAGTCGATGCAGGCAAGCGCCGTGAAGGTGTCGTTGACGGCTGGAGAGAGCGCACGGATGGCGATCTCAACGAGCTGATCCACCGCGAAGGACAGATCTTGGGTGAGGGTTCTATGCGGGCCTGTGGCGTGGGCGCCGCCCAGCGCCCGCGCGACGCCCGGCGCGGCGGCGGCCGGCCACACGTCGGCAAGCGGCTCGCCCTCGACGACGAAATGGCCTGGGCGATGCAGCAGACGGATCACCGCGTGGCCCGCGCGTGAGATGTCGATCAGCGTGTTCATGCTCACGTACTGCAGGTACCCGCTGCTGGGCGCGCGGACGACGCCGCTGTCCTCGCGCAATCGAACCAGCATCTCCGACAGCGACGGTCCTGCCTTGGAGGCGTCGGCGACGGGCCGTGCGCCGTCGGCTTCGATCGCGCGCGAGAGGTCCCCGGCGATGCTCGCGATCACCCGCGGCAGCTGGATCGACTTGGCGATGTGGTCGATGAACACGACCAGCGCCGCAACGTCCAAGACCACGAGGGCCATCGTGACCGTGACCGACACGTGCGGCACGAAGTCCCCGTGGCTGCCCGGCCCGATCGAGACGAGCGCGAGGATCGCGTAGACGAAGGTGGCCACGAAGCTCCCGAGCGTGAACTGCGTGATCCAGTCGCGGATGAAGTTGCGCAGCATGCGCGGCCCGAACTGGGTCGAGGCAAGCGTCAGCGTCACGATGGTGATCGAGAAGACAAGCGTGACCACCGTGATCACCGCGGCTGCGATCGCGATGAGGATCTGCCGCGCTGCATCCGCCGTCCCGCTGATGACGAACGAGGGCAGCTGCAGCGAGCCGTCGTACGCGCTGCGGTCCAGCGCATAGGTTCCGGCGAACAGCGCTGCCGCCAGGACGATCTCGACGGTCGGGACCAGCCACAGATTGGTGCGCAGGGACTCGCGGCGCCATGCCGAGGGCAGCGGCATCCTCGGCCTCATGGCACGGCGCCCTCCCCGCCGGAGCGGGAGCAGCCTTCACGAAGGCGGATCGGGAGAGGAAGGTCGAGGTACATGGTGGCGGGCAGCCCAAAGCACTGCCGACCAGGCTTCCCGGCTCACCGGTGCTTACGATACTGCGCCGCGCGGCCGGGCCGCCCACGGACTGGGAGGCTTCGAGGCTTGGTGCTCGCGCAAGGCGCCGCTCGCGCAAGGCGCCAGCCGATATCCACGTCTCGCGCGAGCCGTTACTCGAGGTCGGGGTCGAACGCGCTCACCTCGAGCGCGTCCACGATTCTCGAGATGGCCTCGTCCACGGTCTGCCCGCTGTCCGGATTGAACAGCGGGCTGAGACCGTCGGTGATCAGCGCCCGGGTGAGAGCGACCCCCCTGAAGCTCACAGGAGCCGCAGCCTCGAGCCGCTGTGCCAGTCCGAGGATGGCCTGCCGGCCGGCCCTCACGGCCCGACGGTCGATCACGACCGCCGAGATGACGCGACTGGAACCGACGCGGTCTACGTAGTCGACGATTCCGCGCAGGTCGCGGGCGACCTGCCGCCGCTGACGCGGATCGCCCAACTGGCGGGCGCGCAGCGCGAGCGCAGCCGTGGATTCGCACAGGCGCCCGCTCGCGAGCTGACGGTCGAGCCGCCCACGGGTCATGTACACCCTCAGGCGCAGCGCCAGCGGAACAGCCCCCGGATTCGATCGGTTACGAAGGGGAGTCGGTGCAGCTTCGAACGAAGCGAAGCTCTGACGACGACCGTGGTGGACGTGCATGACCATCTCCTTGAGTCAACCTCTGATGAGGATCAGCCGAGTGTCGCACCGTCGTGGTTACGCCCGTGTCACGAACGGGCCGTTGGCCATAACGATTTCGTGAAGGACAGGCCACGCGCAGCGCTCCGCTGCAAGCCCGACAGTCCGTACACGTCCGGCGGTGCGCTCAGAAATGCCCGCTGACCGCGTTCACTGAGATCCTGCGGGTGTCCTCAGGCGCAGGCCGGAGAATCAGGATCTCGGCCGGAACGCGCTCGAGCAGCCACCTCAGATCGTTGTAGCTCAGCCCCGCGTGAGGGTCTTCGTCGGCGGAGACGATGATGCGGTCGAAGCGCTCCTGCTCGAGCAGACGGCGCAGCGCGTCGCGGGCCGATCGCCCGCGGCCGACGCGCGAGTCGACCGGGACACCCAGCGATGTGGCGCGCTGCTCGATCACCTCCAGCAGCGGCATCCCACGTGCGCACTGCACGGGCAGGGCCGTTTCCAGCGGCAGGTCCATTGGCACGCGCGCGAGGAAGGCGGGCATGATGATCGCGTTCTCGGCCTTGGCCAGGCGAACCGCGGCCTCAAACGAGCGGCGCGAGATCTCCTGACCGGTGAACGGGAGCAGGATCCTGCGGCTGGGCTCCAGGCGGTTGCGCGTCGGGATACGCCCGTGAGGTGGCAGCCAGTAGCCGGCGGCAATCCCGAACACGGCACCGGCGCAGGCAACCGCGACGATCGCGACGACGCTCATGGGCCCTCCACGCGCGTGCGCTGGGAGCGGTAGGCGACGATGCGCACGTCGACCCCTGGCAGGTGCTGCATCAGCTGCTGGGGCAGGGGGACGCGCAGGCGCGACAGGCCCCGCGCCGGGCGCGAGCCGCCGATCAGAATGTAGGTCGTCCCGCGCCTGGTTGCGACGTCGACGATGGCGCCCGCCACGTCGTCGGACTCCTCCTCGAGCATCCTCGCTCCGAGCACCGAGGCGAGCTGGCGCAGCGCGGACAGCGAACGCTGCTCGTCCTTGCCGAGATCCCTGCCCGGCGGACGCACCCACAGGAGGTCAAGCTCCGCACCGAGGCGCTGGGAGGAGCGCCACGCACGACGCACCAGGCGCTGGGCGCTCGGGTGGGGCTCCACCAGCGCCAGCAGGCGCTCGCCGACGGCCTGTGGCGCCTCGGCGGCGAGGCTCTCCTCGCGCGACCCCACCAGCTCGGTGGTCAGGCGCTTGGCGCCCACCTCCTCGGCGACCTGGCGCAGCGCGACCTCGCGCAGCGCCGCGAGATTCTCGATGCGGAAGAAGTTGTTGAGCGCCGCGTCGATCCGCTCGGTCGGGTAGATTTTGCCGGCGCGCAGGCGCTCGAGCAGCGCCTCGGGCGTCAGGTCGATGAGCACCACCTCGTCGGCGCGCCCGAGGATCGCGTCGGGAATCGTCTCCCGCACGCGAATGCCGCTCAGCTCGGTGATGTGGTCGTTGAGCGACTCGAGGTGCTGGACGTTGACCGTCGAGAGCACGTCGATCCCGGCCGCGAGGACGTCCTCGATGTCCTCGTAGCGCTTGGCGTGCTCGGTCCCCGGCGCGTTCGTGTGGGCGAGCTCGTCGATCAGGCACAGCTCCGGCGCGCGGCGCAGGATCGCGGGCAGGTCCATCTCCTCAAGCGCCGTCTCGCGGTACTCCAGACGTCGCCGAGGCACGACCTGCAGACCCTCGGCGAGCCCGGCGGTCTCGGCCCGGCCGTGCGTCTCGAGCAGGCCGATCACCACGTCTCGACCCGCCTCCAGCTCCGCGCGACCCTCCAACAGCATGCGATAGGTCTTGCCGACCCCGGCCGCCATCCCGATGAAGACCTTCAGGCGCCCTCGGCGTTGATCGTCGGAGGTTGGCGTGGCGTGCGGGGCGTCGGGCGCGATGATCGCTCTGTCACGCTCCGAGCAGGTTGTGAATGATCAGGTCGATCAGCTTGATGCCGATGAACGGGGCGATCATCCCGCCGAGGCCGTAGATCAGAAGATTGCGGCGAAGTAGCGCGCTCGCGCCGATCGGACGGTAGCTGACGCCCTTCAACGCGATCGGGATCAACGCGGGGATGACGATCGCGTTGAAGATGATCGCCGAGACGATCGCCGAGCGAGGCGTGCCGAGGCCCATGATGTTGAGCACGTGCAGCGGCCCCTTTCCGCCCGGAGAGCTCGCGTAGGTGGCGATGAACACAGCCGGCAGGATCGCGAAGTACTTGGCGACGTCGTTGGCGATCGAGAACGTGGTCAGCGCGCC
>DAINPC010000110.1:0-7676 GCA_036743695.1 Solirubrobacteraceae bacterium
GCTTGTGGCGATTGTGATCGCCCTGCGCGTGGTGGTAGGCCTTGGCGAGCTTCCAGGCCGACTCGACCGCCTCCGAGCCACCGGAGGTGAAGAACACGCGGTTCAGGTTTCCGGGGGCCAGGCCGGCGATGCGGGCGGCCAGCTCGATCGATGGCGGGTGCGCGTAGCTCCAGTTCGTGTAGAAGGCGAGCTGCTTGGTCTGCGCCAGCGCCGCCTCGCCGAGCTCCGCGCGACCGTGGCCGATGTTGACGCAGTAGAGCGCCGAGAGCCCGTCCAGGTAGCGCTTGCCGTGCTCGTCGTAGACGTAGCAGCCCTCGCCCCGGACGATCACGGGAACGGCGTGGTGCTCGTCGTAGGAGCCCATCCGCGTGAAGTGCATCCACAGGTTGCGCTTGGCCAGCCGCTGGAGCCGGTCGGGGTGGTCCTCCAGCAGCGCTGGGCCCGAAGGGCCGGGGGCCCACGGTGTCGCCGTGGAGCCAGTCTCGGGCCCGTCGCTCGGATTCTCAGGGGTGCTCATGAGATCTTCTCCCTCGGATGTGCTTTGCGCTGAGTCGCCTCGACTAGACACTAAGGACAACGCTACTCCGCTGAGATGTGTGGCTCAAGCCACCGCTAGTTCAACGAGGACTGGCTCCATTGTACGGAATGTATAACCGTGCATCGCCGCTTTGGGGATCGCGCCCCTTGCGCGTCCGCCGCCCGTGGCCGTAGCTTTCGCTGCACGCCGCGCCAGTTCCGTCGCCCGCCACGAGAGGAGCCGCTGATGTCCACCGAAGGTAGCGCCGTATCGGGGTCTGCCGCATCGTCGGAAGTTGTGGACAAGGGGCTCAAGAAAGGCGCGATCGGCTACCTCTCCAACATCGTGATCGGCGTCGCCTCGACTGCGCCGGCCTACTCGATGGCGGCGACACTCGGCTTCGTCGTCGCGGTGAAAGGCGTGGGCGTGCACGCGCCCGCGGTGCTGCTGGTGGCGTTCATCCCAATGCTGCTTGTCGCCTCGGCCTACAAATACTTCAACCGCGCCGACCCCGACGCAGGCACGACCTTCGCGTGGACGACGCGCGCCATGGGCCCAATGACTGGCTGGATGAACGGCTGGGCGATCTTCCTGGCGGACGTCATCGTGATGGCGTCGCTGTCGGACATCGCGGCCATCTACACGTTCAAGCTCTTCGGCTTCACCGAACTCGGGAACTCCAAAGCGGCGCTCATCATCGCGGCGGTCGTGTGGATCATCCTGATGACCTGGATCTGCTTCAGAGGCATCGAGCTCTCCGCGCGCATCCAGCAGGCGCTCCTCAGCGTCGAGGTCCTGATCCTCGGGATCTTCGCGGTCGTCGCCTTCGTGAAGGTGTACGGGAGCCATCCCCCCAGCGGCTCGATCAAGCCGTCGCTGTCCTGGTTTGACCCGACGGCGTTGAAGTTCAGCGACCTCGTCGTGGCGATTCTGCTCGCGGTGTTCATCTACTGGGGGTGGGACTCCGGCGTGGCGGTGAACGAGGAGTCCGAGGACCCGGCCGAGGGCCCGGGCAAGGCGGCCGTCATCTCGACGCTTCTGCTCGTGCTCATCTACGTGCTCGTCGCGTCGGCCGCCCAGTCCTTCCACGGCGTCGGCTTCCTGACCAGCGAAGAAAACCAGAGTGACGTGCTCAACGCGCTGGGCAAGGGCGTGCTCGGGGGCACCTTCAACAAGCTGCTGATCATCACTGTGCTCACCTCGGCGTCCGCCTCGACGCAGACGACGATCCTACCGACGGCTCGAACGACGCTGTCGATGGCGCACTGGAAAGCGGTCACGTCCCTGCTCGCCCGCGTCCACAAACGCTTCCTGACCCCGACCGTCTCGACGCTCGGCTTCGGCGCCCTGGCGATCGTGACGACGATCGTTCTCCTGCTGCTCTCCGAAAGCGTTCTCGAAGACTCGATCGCCGCGATCGGCTTTCCGATCGTCTTCTACTACGGCTGGACGGGCGTCGCCTGTGCCATCTACTACCGCCGCGAGCTGATGAAGAGCGCACGCAATCTCCTGCTCCTCGGTGCCGGCCCGCTCCTCGGGGGCCTGATGCTGTGGGGAGTCGGCATCAGGGCCATGTTCTACTACGGCCACAAGTCCAACGTCTCCTCCAAGCCGATCCTCGGCATCACGCTGCCCCTGTGGATTGGTGTCGGCGGCATGATCCTCGGCGGCGTGATCATGCTCGTCTCGCGCCCGTTCTTCCGCGACTACTTCTCGCGCAAGCTCGAAACCGCTCCGCCCGGGCTGCTCGAGCAGCCCCCATCCCCTGTGATCCCGGCACCCGTCGACTTCTGAGCGCCCGGGGACGGCGCTATGACGCCGGCAGCTCCATCTGAGCGGTGGGGGAGCCCATCTCCCTCAAGAGCTCCAGGAACGGCGCCGACGGGAACGCCTCGGGGCCGAGGACGCCGACCCCCTTCCACTCGCCGCGATCGAGCAGCTCGAGCGCGACCACCGGATTGATGGCCGTCTGCCACACGACCGCCTGGCTTGAGTACTCGCGCATGGTGGTCTCGTTGTCAGCCAGGTGGTAGAGGTAGGTCGAGCGCGGCTGTCCGTCCTTGCCCGTCCCCGTCACCCAGGTGCCGGCGCAGGTCCGCCCGCTCATGCGCTCGCCGAGCGTGGCCGGGTCGGGCAGCGCGGCGGCGACGACGTCGCGGGGAGCAACGGGCGTTCCGCGCACGGAGACCGGCTCGGTCGAGTCCAGGCCGAGCTTGTGCAGCGTGGAGAGCACGTCGATGAACTCCTGCCCGAGGCCGTACTTGAACGTGACGCGCTCGCACTGCACCCACCGCGGGATCAGCACGACCTCCTCGTGCTCGACGTTGACGCACTCCACCGGCCCGATCCCCTCGGGGAAGACGAACACCTCGGGCTCGGAGAACGGGGCGGTGGTGTAGAAGCCGCGCTCGCGCTCCCAGATCAGCGGCGGGTTCAGGCACTCCTCGATCGTCGTCCAGATCGAGAACGTGGGGGCGAAGTCATAGCCCTCGACCACCAGGTCCGCGCCATCGCGCACGCCCACTTCAGCGATGCTGGAGAACAGCTCGTCGGCGGCATGGCGGGCGAAGATGTCAGACAGCCCGGGCTCCACACCGATTCCCACCAGCGCGAGCAGGCCGGCGCGCTCCCACGCCTCGTGCTCGGCCAGCTGCAGATCGCCGAGCATCTCACCCGGCAGCTCGTGCGGGCGCTGCGGGTGCGGGTGCGACAGCGTCATCGCCATGTCCAGGTAGGTGACCCTGGCGTCGAAGGCCGCTCCGAAGATCGGCTCGTTGAAGCGCGGGTCGCACGCGTTGAGCACCGCGTCGGGGTGCACGCGCCCGACCAGCTGCACGAGCTCCTCGCGGCTGGACGCATCGACCCGCTCGGCGCTGAAGCGGTCGGGCTCGCCGAGGCGCTCGGACGCCGCGCGCGCGCGATCGAGCGCGACATCGGCCAGAACCACATGCTCGAACACCGCGCGCCGCTGCGCGATCGCCGCAAACGCCGCGCCCACCCCCCCAGCTCCGACCACCAGAACCCTCATGCGGGCCAGTTTGACGCAAACGACGATCTCGAAACGTCACATCCGCGCGGGGCCCGTGCGCCGCTACGTCACAGGCGCCTCCCGTATGCTGCGCCGATCCGCGCGGCTCCAAACACCTGCAGACCATGAGCACCGGTCTCCCAAGTCCGCCACGCACGCCATCTGGATCGTCGGCTTCCCCCGGCAGCACGCCAGCGGCGCTCGCCGGCGAGCCGGCGCCCGCGCGCGTGCGCGACGAACGCTGGGCGCCCTCCCCCACGTTCACGCGCAGGGAGGTCCTGCTGATGGCGCTGGCCGGGATCCTGCTCGCGGTGATCACGACCTGGCCGCTCGTGCTGCACATGCCCAGCCGCATCGCCCCCGACCTCGGCGACCCGGTGCGCACGGCCTGGGAGGTGGCCTGGGTGGGGCACGCCATGCTGCACAGCCCGCTGCACCTGTTCGACGCCAACACCTTCTACCCCCACCCCCTCAGCCTCGCCTTCTCGGACTCGCTGCTCGGGTACGGGCCAGCCGGGTTCTTCGGCTCCGGCACGGTGGCCGCCCTCGTCCGCTACAACCTCCTGTTCCTGTTCGCCTGGTCGCTGTGCTTCCTCGGCGCCTACCTGCTCGCCCGGGAGCTGGGCCTCGGGCGGCTCGGCGCTGCCGCCGCCGGGGCGGCGTTCGCCTACGCGCCCTACCGCGTCACCGAGGCGGGCCACCTGCACGTCATCTCCTCCGGCGGCCTGCCGCTGGCGCTGTTCCTGCTCCTGCGTGGCTACCGCCGCGGCTCGCCGCGGCTCGTGCTCGCCGGCTGGCTGGTGTCCGCATGGCAGATCAGCCTCGGTTTCACGCTCGGGATGCAGTACGCGTATCTGCTTGCGGTGCTGGCCGTGATCGCGCTCGTGTACTGGTGGCGTGGGCGCCTGACGCCGAGCGTCGCTGCCGCCGGCGGGCCCCGCGCCCCGACCTCCGCAGGCATGGTGCCAGTGGACGGCGCCGGCGTGGGAACTGGCAGCGGGCGGCGTGTCCCCCGGGCCGTCGCGCGCGGTCCCCTGATTCCGCGCAAGGTGCTCGCGGTCACGTGCATCGGCGTTGCGGTGCTCGGCGGGGTCACGATCTACCAGTCGGTCCCCTACCTGAAAGTCGCCCACGACTACCCCACGGCCAAACGGACGATCAAGGAAGTCAGGAACTACTCCTCCGGTCCGGCCGCACTGCTGTCGGCCTCATCGGAGAACCGCGTATGGGGCGGTGTGACCTCGGGGGCCCGGACAAACGTCCACTCCAAGAACGAGAGCGTGTTCTTCCCGGGCGGGCTGATCTTGGTGTTGGCCCTGATCGGGCTGCTGGCGGCCGCCGGCGCGCCGTTCACGCGCCGATTGCGCATCGGCCTGGGCTTGGGGATCCTGATCGTCTCGATCCTCGCCCTCGGCCTCGGGCTGACGGGTGCCGGCTATCCCTATCGCCTGGTCTACGACTACGCGCCCGGCTGGAACGGGGTGCGCGTCCCCGGCAGGATCTTCACGACCGCGACCCTGTTCTACGCGCTGCTGGCGGGCGCGGGCGCGCAGCTGCTGACCCAGCGTGCGGGGCGGTGGGGCGAGCGCCGCTCGCTGCGCGGGGTGCCCGCGGTTCTCGGCGTGGGGCTGGTGCTGCTTGTGGTGGGCGAAGGCGCGGGGCACCTCTCGCACCCGGTGGTACCGCAGCCAGCGCGCGCCGAGATCGGGTTGCCCGGTCCGCTGCTTGACCTGCCGACCGACGGCGCGGCGGACCGCGTATGGCAGTACTTCTCCACCGACGGCTTCTACAAGATCCCCGTCGGCAACAGCACCTTCGACTTCCCCGCCGTGGATGACCTGCGGGGCGGGATGCGGGGCTTCCCTGACCGCGCGAGCATCGAGAAGCTCCGCTACTACGGGATCCGCACGGTGGTGCTGCACCTGAAGATGCCGCGCCTGCCGGGGATCGTTGGCTACGCCCTGGCGGAGCCTCCCGACACCGCCGCCGCTGCGGCCAAATCAGTCGCCGGGCTCGGGGTGACAAGGACGAGGGTCGGATCGCTCGTGATCTATGAGATAGGCCCCGGGCCGGCGGCGCTCCATTGATGAGCGCCGACCGCGACAGGCCCGGCGGCCCGCCACCCGCCTCGGACGCGAGCCCTGAGGATCGCCCGCCGCGGCCAGAGCGTGTGGACGGCGCGGTCGAGCGGCGTGGCGCAAGACGCCGGCGCCCACGCGCCGCGCTCGTGGCGATCGTGCTGGTGGGCGTGGCGTTCGCAACCATGTTTCAGAACTGGTCGGACAACCAGAGCTCCCACTACGACCTGATCCGCGCGCTGGATGCGGGCCGCACGACGATCGACTATGGACCCTACCCGACGAAAGACAAGGCGTTCTACAAGGGCCTCTGGTACTCGGCCAGGGCGCCGGGCCTGGCGATCTACTCGCTTCCGTTCTACGAGGTGCTGAACGGCGTGGGCGGCCCGGCGCTCGCGCGCAAGTCGCAGGCGCTGCGCGGCGAAGACGAGATGATCGACTTCGTCGGCCTGTGGGGCAGCGTCCTCCCGGGCCTGCTGCTACTGCTGCTCGTGTGGCGTGTGGCAGAGCGCTTCGAGCCCGGCTACGGCGCCGCAGCCGCGGTCGTGGTGGGCCTGGGCACGATGGTTCTCCCGTTCTCAACGCTGCTGTTCTCGCACGTCTTCGCGGCGATGCTCGGCTTCGCGGCCTTCGCGATCATGGTGCGCGAGCGCGCGGGGCCTCCGCGACCGCTGCTGCTCGGCGCGGCCGGCCTGCTGATGGGCTACGCGGTGGCCTCCGAGTACCCGCTGGCGTTCGTGGCGCTCGTGCTCGGCGGATACCTGCTCTCGCGGCCCCGGGCGCTGACGGCGCGACTCGTGGCGAGGCGCGCCGGGGCCTACGTCGCGGGCGGCATCGTGGGGATCGTGCCTCTGCTGCTCTACAACCACGCCGCCTTCCACTCCTGGACGCACCTGGCCTACTCGAACATCCCCCAGCAGCAGAAGGGCTTCTTCGGCATCTCGGCGCCTAGCCTGACGGTGCTGGCAACGCTCCTGTTCGACTCGCGCGGGCTGCTCACGCTCTCCCCGGTACTGGCATTGGGAGGCATCGGGACGGTGCTGCTCTACCGGCGCGGCCGGCGCGCGGAGGCGCTTGTGATCGCGGCCGTCTGCATCTGCTACCTCGGCTACAACTCGGGCTACTACCTGCCCTTCGGCGGCGGCTCGATGGGGCCGCGCTTCCTGGTCACTGTGCTCCCGTTCCTGGGCTTCCCGATCGCGCTCGCGCTCCGACGCCTGCCGGGACCGACGCTGGCGCTCGCGGGAGCGTCGATCGCCGTCGCCGTGACGGCCACGATCACCCACCCGCTCGTGGGCTATGAGACGGAGACCGTCGTGTGGGGTCGGCTGCTCGAACATGGCGAATTCCAGCCGACGATCGCCTCGGCGTTCGGCGCCGGCCGAGGCTGGGGCGCGATCTGGCCGTTCCTTCTCGCCGCCGCGACGGCCCTGGTCCTCGTCGCGAGGACGACCCCACGCCTGCGCATGTCCGCCCGCAGCCTCGGTGCCGGGCTCCTGGCGCTCGCAGCCTGGTGCGCGTTCGCCACGCTCGCCCCGACCCTGCTCGGCATCGACCATCGTGGCCTGTTGTCCATCATGGGGGCCGGTGACCACACGGCTCTGAATCTCGCCCTGCACAAAGGCAGCCGGTATCCGCTGCGCACGCTCGCTCCGATCGCCGCCTTCGCGGGACTCCTCGCGCTCGCTGTCATGGGCCTCGTTCGCAACGAGCCCACACCGCCGCCCGAGCAGCGCGAAGCCCGCGCCGGGTCGTCGGGCTCCGGTCCGCAACCGGCTCTGAGCGCCTAGTTTCTGGCGAGCTTGGCGCTGCATCTGGCCGCGTGCAGCTGGCGGCACACGACCACGTAGCCCGCGCGCGGCTGGAAGCGGGCGCTCATCAGCCCCGCGTCAAAGCGCGTCCTGCTGGTGCCGCCCGTCCAGTCGTATATGTAGAGGCGCTTGATCCTCGGTTCGGAGCCCGCCAGCGCGAACATGAACTTGAGGACCTTCGCCGCCCGCGTCAGCCCGGAGCCGTTGCGGTTCGGGTAGGCCCCGCCGAACTGCACCAGCCC
>DAINPC010000111.1:0-7621 GCA_036743695.1 Solirubrobacteraceae bacterium
CGGGGTCATCAACTCACTCCTTACGCAAAAAAAGCGGGCGGGCGCCCACTCTCGGCACTGCTACCGGCCCCTCTGCACCGGTACGAAAGCTGTCAATCGAGCATAGCATTGGCGTGGCGCCGCATATCGGCCTCAGGCGCGCTCAGCGTCGCGGCGGGCACGATCGCGATAGCGCCGGTAATCGTCGCGTTGGGGGCGCAGCGAGCACGCCAGGGCCAGCGGCTTGCAGGCCTCCCGATGGCGCCCGAGCAACTGCATGGAGCGGCCCAGACAGAACAGCGCGTAGTCGTTCGTGGGCGCGCGCGCGACCACCGCCTGAAACTCCGCGGCGGCGCCCTGGTAGCGCCGCGCGTGGAACATCGCGCGCCCCAACGCCTCTCGGATCGAGTCCTTGTCGGGCTCCAGGTCGCGCGCTTTGCTCAGCGGGACGATCGCGGCCTGGTGGTCGCCGTGGTCGAGCAGCTCACAGCCCCGCTGGTACAGGTCGTAAGCGCTCTCCATGGGCGCATTTTAACTGCTCGCCCGGAGGCTCTCCACGGCGTCGAGGATCGCCTCGGCGACCTGCGCCTTGGTGGCGCGCGGCACGTGCCGGCGCTGGATCTCCGAGCGCTCGCCGGCGACGCCAACCCGGTTGCGCGCGCTGAGGATGGTCACCTCGTTGGCGTCCACGTCGAAGCCGATGTCCTGGCGGGAGATGTCGTTGACGACAAGCGCATCCAGCCCCTTGGCACTCAGCTTGACCTGCGCGCCCTCCACCGCCGCGGCGCCGTGCTCGGCGGCGAAGCCGACCAGCGTCTGGCCCTCGCGCCGGCGCGCCGCCAGGCCCGTGAGGATGTCCGCTGTCGGCTCCAGCGCCACCTCCAGCAGCGCGCGCTCGGACTTCTTGATCTTGCCCTCCAGGGGCGCCGCGGGCGTGAAGTCGGCCACGGCCGCGGCCATCAGCAGCACGTCGCAGCCCGGGAACTCCCGCTCGCACACGCGCTGCAGCTCGGCCGCGCTGAGCACGTCGAGGCGCTGCACGCCGGCAGGCGCCGCCAGCGCCACGTTGGCCGCCACCAGCGTGACCTGCGCCCCGCGTTGCTCCGCGGCCTGCGCCAGCGCCAGGCCCATGCGCCCGGAGGAGCTGTTGCCGATGAAACGGACGCTGTCGATCGGCTCGCGCGTACCGCCCGCGGTGACGAGCACCCTGAGCCCGCGCATGGTGTCGCGCGCGGAGGCGGACCCCGCCAGCCCGCCGTCAGCGAGTGCGGCCTCGCACGCGCCCAGCAGCCGCTCGGGCTCGGCCAGGCGCCCGACTCCGTGCTCGCCCACGGACGCCAGCCGCCCCACCCCCGGCTCCACGATCTGAACGCCGCGAGCACTCAGCGTCCGCAGGTTCGCGGCGGTGGCCGGATGCTCGTACATGTGGTTGTTCATGGCCGGCGCCAGCACCACCGGGCAAGTGGCCGCGAGCGCGCAGCTGCTCAGCAGATTGTCCGCCAGGCCCGCAGCGAGCTTGGCGATCGTGTTGGCGGACGCGGGGGCGATCAGGAAGACGTCCGCGTTGGCCACCAGCTCCAGATGGCTCGGCGGCTCGTGCGTGGGCGGCTGCTGGTCGGGGAACGCGCCCCGCGCGGGGTCGCGCTCGAACTCGCTCACCAGCACGGGCGCGCCGCTGAGCGCCGCGAACGACGCCTCACCCACGAAGCGCCTGCTGGTGGGCGTCTGCACCACGCGCACGGAATGCCCCGCCCCCGTTGCCAGCCGCACGAGCTCGAGCGCCTTGTACGCGGCGATGCCGCCGCTGACGCCAAGCAGGATCCGGGACATGACTAGAGGTTGTAGAGCGCCTGGGGGGGCCTAGCAAGCGCTGGCCGCCGCGTTGCGCCCCGGCCTAGCGGTAGTGGTACTTCATCTTCCCCGCTGCTACCTCCTCGAGGGCGATCGTGAGGTAGTTTTTCGACCCCGTTTCGATCATCGGGGGCGGGAACTCGTCGAAGGTGCCCTCACCGAGGTTGTGGTAGTAGCTGTTGATCTGGCGGGCGCGCTTGGCGGCCACGATCACACCGGCGTAGTTTGAGTCGACCTGCTCGAGCAGGCGGTCGATGCGGGGAGAGATCACAGGAGGCTTGCCTTTCCTTGTTGAGCCCTCAGTGTAGTCGGCCGCGCCGCCGGGGCCCCTTCAGCGTGCGTCGGGTCGCCGCAGATCCTTCAGCGCGTCGCCGCGCCCCCGGCGTCAGTCGAGATTCGCGGCGACGATCGCCGCGAGGCGCTCCAGGGCATCGTCCAGGCGGTCGTTGACGACCACGTGGGCGAACTCGGGTTGGGCGTGCAGCTCGTGCTCGGCCACCAGCAGCCGCCGATCCACCTCCGTGCGGTCGTCTGTGCCACGTCCGATCAGGCGGGTGCGCAGCGCCTCCAGCGAGGGCGGCGCGATGAACACCTGGACGGCCTCGGGCATCGCTGCGCGCACCTGCCGGGCGCCCTGGACCTCGATCTCCAGCACCACGGGAACGCCCGCGCGCACCCGGTCCTCCAGCTCGGAGCGCAGCGTGCCGTAGCTGCGACCGGCGTAGTCGGCGTGCTCGACGAAGTCCCCCCGGGCCACGCCGTGGTCGAACTGCTCGCGCGTGAGGAAGTGGTAGTCCACCCCGTCGCGCTCGCCCGGGCGCGGCGCGCGGGTGGTGGCGGAGACGGACAGCTCCAGCTGCTCCAGCCGCTCCATCAGCCCGCGGATCAGCGTTCCCTTGCCGACCCCCGAGGGTCCGGTGATGACAAACACGTGCGCCACGACGAGGACCCTAGTGACGGGCTCGGTGGGAATGGCCGAGGGCCCGACTCAGTGGTGCAGCAGCGAGATCAGCTCGCTGCGCTGGCGCTCTGAGAGCCCGCCGATGGTCTTGCTCGGCGCGATCCGGCAGTGGGCCAGGATCTTGTTGACCTTGACCCGGCCGTACTTGGGGACGGCCAGCAGCATGTCGAAGACCTTGGCGGTCTCCACGTACTCGGGCGGGTCCAGCAGCAGCGAGTGGATGGAGCGCCTGCCGGCCTTCAGATCGCGCTTGAGCTGAGCCCGCTGGATGCGGATCTGGTTGGCTCGCGCGAGGGCGTCCATCCTCTGGTTGAGAGACCGCTCAGGGGCGGTTGACGTGTTTGAGGACGTCGTGCCGGTCGCCGTCACCATGGGCGGCGAGTCTACACACCAGCGGCAGACGATCAAGGAAAAGCGCCCAATTCACCTGTACCTCAACCTCAGGTCTAGATGCATCGAGGTTGGTGGATGGTCCCGAGCGCGTTTGCAGGGGTTTTGGGCTCCCTTCAGAGGGCGCCGCACGCTGGCCGCGAAGGGCCCTCCACGGCAGCCGGCGACGGCGCTCGAACGTCCGTCCAAGGCACGCGCAAACGCCGCTCAGGCCCCGGCGGCGGCCTGCAGGCCGCTTGCGATCCTGGCCCCCGCGGCGGGGTCGCGGAAGCTCTCCGTGCCAACGGCCACCAGCGTCGCGCCGACGTCCAGCAGCTCGCGCGCATCGCAGGCGCTGCGCACGCCGCCCATGCCAACCACGGGGATCCGCACGCGCGCCGCCACCGCGGCGACCTGTGCCAGCGCCACCACGCGGACAGCAGGCCCGGAGAGCCCGCCCGTGCCGCCGCCCAGCCACGGCGGGCGCCGGGCGGAGGCCCCGTGCGGGGCGGGTTGGCCGCGCGGGGCGAGCGCGGTGGCCCGCAGCGTGTTGATCAGCGACACCGCGTCCGCGCCTCCCTCCTGCGCCGCCTGGGCACAGAGCGCGACGTCGGCGGTGTTGGGCGTCAGCTTCACGATCAACGGCTTGCCCGTGCGATCGCGCACGGCGCGCACCACCGCTTCCAGCTGGCGGGGGTCCGCGCCGATGTCGAGGCCGGTCTTGACGTTGGGGCAGGACACGTTCAGCTCGATCGCCGCGATCTCGCCGCGCTGCTCGCACGCCTCGACGAGCTGGGAGAGCTCCTCTGCGCTCGAGCCCATCACGTTGGTGATCAGCGGAACCGGCTGCCCGTGCTCCCCGGCGCCGGCGGCGATCTCGACCAGCTGCGGTAGGTCCTCGCGCAGGTAGCCCTCCAGGCCCTTGTTCGGCAGGCCGATCGAGTTGATCAGCCCCGCCGAAGCCTCCCACAGGCGGGGGGGCGGATTCCCCTGGCGGGGCTCCAGCGTGATCGTCTTCGACACGTAGGCCGCGAACGGGAAGTCGCTCAGCAGCGCATCGCCGAAGACCGTGCGCGCGGCGATCGCGTCGAAGGTACCCGAGCCGTTGATCACCGGATGCGCCAGGCGCAGCCCGCAGAAGTCGACGCTCACTCGGGTGCCCCCGCGTGCTCGTCCACGCGGTCCAGATCGGCCGCGTCGATCACGGGCCCGTCCACGCACACACGCAGGTATCCGCCGCCGCGCCTGGGCACCACGCACCCGAAGCAGGCGCCGAACCCGCACGCCATGCCCGCCTCCAGCGCAAGCTGCGCGGGGGTGGCGCCGGCGGCGCACAGTGCGCGCACGCCCTCGAGCATCCCCGCGGGCCCGCAGGCGTAGACGACGGCTTCGGGGTCGCGTTGCAGGCCGGCGGCCAGCAGGTCGGTGACGAGCCCGTGATGGCCGCTCGAGCCGTCGTCGGTCGCCACGCGCGCCCCGTCCAACAACGCGGCGCCCTGCGCGCGCGCACGATCGCGGAAGCCGAGCAGGACGATCGCGGGCGCCTGCAGGACGTCCTGCAGGATCGCCAGCGGCGCGATGCCGACACCGCCGCCGACGAGGATCGCCCTGCGCCCCTGCGGCGGCGCGTGAAATCCCCGGCCCAGGGGTCCGAGCACCCACAGCCGCTCGCCTGCGTGCAGTTCGCACAGCCGCCGCGTGCCCGGCCCGACGTCCTCCAGCAGGAAGTGCGACTCGCCATCGCTGCGGCGGGCGATCGAGAGCGCGCGCGGCAGCAGCGGACGCTGCTGCTCTCCCCCACCCCAGCCCTCGGCCGCGGCCAGCATCGCGAACTGGCCCGGCTCCGGCTCGGGCCCGTCGGGGTCGGCCACGCGCAGGACGCGGTAGGCGCCCAGCTCCTCCATGCCCGTTACCGTCAGCAGGCGCCGGCCGAAGGGGGCCTGGGTCACGCCACCCCGGCCTCGTCGGGGCTCGCGGAGGGCTCGCGCCGCGGGCGGGCGCCGTGCAGCTCCTGCAGGCAGAGCACCTCGGGCTCGCCGTCGCGCTGCGCGCGCGAGATCGCCCGCGCGGCAGAGACGCCCGCGGCGAGCGTCGTCAGGCACGGGATCCCGTGGGCGACCGCCGCGCGTCTGATCTCCCACCCGTCCGTCCGTGCGCCCACCCCCGTGGGGGTGTTGACGACCAGGTCCACGTCGCCGCGCTCGATCCAGTCGAGCACGTGCGGGGAGCCCTCGCCGATCTTGTTCAGGCGCTGCACCGGCACCCCCATCCGCGAGATCGACTCGGCCGTGCCGCGCGTGGCGACGATCCGAAAGCCCGCGTCGTGGAGGATCTGCGCGACGGAGAACGCTCCCGTCTTGTCGGAGTCCGTGACCGTGATGAACGCCGTGCCCTGGCTTGGCAGCGGCACGCCGGCGGCGGCCTGGGCCTTGGCGAACGCGGTGGGGAAGTCGCGCGCGATGCCCATCACCTCGCCCGTGGAGCGCATCTCCGGGCCGAGCACCGCGTCTGAGCCCTCGAAGCGGTCGAACGGAAGCACGGCCTCCTTGACCGAGACGTGATCGCCGAAGCCCATCCCCTCGTTTCCCTGCGGGAGGCCCATCTCGGCGATCCGCTCGCCCAGCATGATCCGGCAGGCGAGCTTGGCCAGCGGCACGCCGATGGCCTTGGAGACGAACGGCACCGTGCGCGAGGCGCGCGGGTTGGCCTCGATCACATACAGCTCGCCCGCGTGGACGGCGTACTGGACGTTCAGCAGGCCCACCACGCCAACGGCCAGCGCGATCTCCCGCGTGGCCGCGCGTATCTGATCGAGCATCTGCGCTTCCAGCGAGTGCGGCGGCAGCACGCAGGCGCTGTCGCCGGAGTGCACGCCCGCCTCCTCGACGTGCTGCATGATCCCGCCGATCCACACCTCGCGCCCGTCGCACAGCGCGTCCACGTCGACCTCCGCGGCGTCCTCCAGGAAGCGGTCCAGATAGATGTCCCCGCCCTCCCCGGCCTCGCGGCGCAGGTAGTCGGCCAGGCCCTCCTCGGAGTAGACGATCTCCATGGCCCGGCCGCCGAGCACGTAGGAGGGGCGCACGAGCAGTGGGAAGCCGACCTCCCGTGCGCAGGCCAGCGCCCCATCGACCGAGCGGGCGGTGGCGTAGGGCGGCGCCTTGTAGCCGAGGCGCTCCAGCAGCGCGCCGAAGCGCCCGCGATCCTCCGCCAGGTCGATCGCCTCGACGCTCGTGCCCAGCAGCGGCACTCCCGCGCGCGCGAGCTCGGCGGCGAGCTTCAGCGGCGTCTGCCCGCCGAACTGGACGATCACGCCCTTCAGCCCGCCGCCCGATGCGGCGGCGCCCGCGCCGTCCAGCTGCCCCTCGACCTCGACCACCGCCAGCACGTCCTCCAGCGTCAGCGGCTCGAAGTAGAGGCGATCGGAGGTGTCGTAGTCGGTGGAGACTGTCTCCGGGTTGCAGTTGATCATCACCGCGTCGCGCCCGGACTCGCGCACGGTCATGGCGGCGTGCACGCAGCAGTAGTCGAACTCGATGCCCTGCCCGATGCGGTTGGGGCCCGAGCCGAGGATCACGACTGACTCGCGCTCGACGCCGCCGACGCGCTCGCGCCGAACCTCGTGCGCGGGGCGCTGTGCGCCGGCGGTGCGCTCCCAGCCGGAGTAGTAGTAGGGGGTGCGGGCGGGGAACTCCGCGGCGCAGGTGTCCACCGACATGAACATCCGCTCGCCCGCAAACGGCGCCTGCGGGTCGAGCGCCAGCTCGCGCAGCTCGCGCAGGAACCACGGGTCCACGCGCGTGTGCTCGTGCACCGTCTCGACGCTCACGCCCCGGCCGAGCAGCTCCAGCACCGTCTCGAAGCGATCCGCGGCGGGCGTCCGCAGGCCCTCCAGCAGCTCCTGCTCGGGGGTCTCCCGCAGGCACGGTGACTTGTCCAGCTCGCGCGAGCGCAGCGCCTTGGCGAACGCCTGGCGGAAGGTGCGCCCGATCGCCATGACCTCGCCCACTGACTTCATGTGCGTGGTCAGCGTGGGGTCGGTGCCGGGGAACTTCTCGAAGGCGAAGCGCGGCCACTTCACGACCACGTAGTCGATCGTCGGCTCAAAGCAGGCGGGGGTCACGCCGGTGATGTCGTTGTCGATCTCATCCAGGCGATAGCCGACGGCCAGGCGCGCGGCGATCTTGGCGATCGGGAAGCCCGTGGCCTTGGACGCCAGCGCAGATGACCGCGACACGCGCGGATTCATCTCGATCACAAGGATCTCCTCGGTCTGCGGATTGACGGCGAACTGGACGTTTGAGCCACCCGTCTCCACGCCGACCGCGCGGATCACCGTGATGGCCTGGTCGCGCAGCTGCTGGTAGAGGTGGTCGGTGAGCGTCTGCTGCGGTGCCACGGTGACCGAGTCGCCGGTGTGCACGCCCATCGGGTCGACGTTCTCGATCGAGCAGACGATCA
>DAINPC010000112.1:0-7469 GCA_036743695.1 Solirubrobacteraceae bacterium
GAGATACGTGCGCGAACTTGCGAGCCAGATCACTAAGGCGCCGCCGTGCGTAGCTGCGCCTCGATCGCCTCCCGACCGCCGATCGCCGCCGCCCCGTGCCCCTGCAGCCGCACAGCGCCCGCAGCGGCTGCAAAGCGCGCCGCCCGCTCCGGCGAGTCTCCCTCGTGCAGGGCGATGAAGAAGGCCGCCGCGAACACGTCGCCCGCGCCCAGGTCGTCCCCCGGCGTTGGGACCGCGGGGACCTCCAGCGCGATGTTGCCACCGCCGGGGAGCAGGATCGTGCTCGGGCGCTCCCCCGCCGTGATCGCCACCACCGCGCCTGCCTCGTGCGCTCGGGAGATCAACCGCCGACAGCTCGTGCGCTCGTGCTCGCTCAACACGATCGCCTCGCAGCGCTCGGCCACCCGCACCGCCGCCGCCGGCGGGGGCGCCAGCGAGATCTCGCCGTCCGGCTGCGCCCATACCCGCGCCAGCCCCTGCGGGGTGAGCCCGACGAAGGCGCTGCGCCCGCGCCAGCTCGTCGGGGTCTCGCGCGCCACCGGGGCCAGGTGGAGGATCGCCGTGTCCAGCTCCAGGCTCCGCTCGATCGCACCCGCCCACGCCAGCACGCGCTGCCTGCGCGCGCTGCCGGAGCCGGAGGTCTGAAGCGTGGTCGTCGCGGGCGCGGGGATGACCTCCAGCGCGAGCTCCTGGCGGTGGGGCTCCATCAGCTCCTCGATCTCGCGCGGCACGCCCTGCGTGAGGATCAGCGCGCGCTGTCCCATCCGCGCCGCCTGCAATGCGCTGTAGAAGGCCGTCCCGCCCGCGCGGCGCGAGCCGTTCGCGAGCACGTCCATGGTCACGTGGCCGACGGCCGTGTAGTCGAACTGCAAGGTCCTGTTCACCCTCCCCGGCGGGCCTGTGCCACGATCGCCCGCGTCGTGCTCTTGGTGCGGGCAGCCGTGGTGAGCTGCCCGGGCACGGTATGCGTATACCAAATCGAATGGCCCTCCCGACTGTTGTGCTTGCTTAGAGCCCGATGATTCCCAGCCTCCTCAACCGCCCCGTGCTCCGCGCCCGCTGCGCTGCGGCGCTCGCGTGTCTGGCAGCGTGCTGCGGCTGGGTCCTGGCCGCGCAGAGCGCGCGCGCCACGGCCGCGCCCGCGAGCGGGGCCCGTGCCGCGGCAGGCGCCTCGCGCTACCCCGCCGCGGCCACGCGTCCCAGCATCCGCCCGCGCGCATCGGAATTCGCGCGCGCCTCCAGCGCCTCCTCGAGATCGCGCAAGAAGCCCCGCAAGGCGGTGCTGCGCGGCAATCCCGCGCGCGCGCTGCTCGCCTTCCAGGCGATGCAGAATGTCTATTACATCCAGGGCTCGGGCCTGTATGACGGTGAACCGTTCTCATACCTGTGGCCCTTCTCCCAGGCGCTCGCCGCCACCATCAGCGTGGCCAACGTCCCCCATCTGGGGGTGTCCCTGGCGCACGAACTGCGCACTCAGCTGGTCGGTCTGAACGCCTACCTGGACGCCAACAACGCGGGCGCGCCCGAAGGGGTCTACACGAGCACGCTCGCCGCCTTCGACGGGACGGTCGCGCCGCCCGCGGGACCGGGCGGGGCAAAGTACTACGACGACAACGACTGGATCGGCATCGAGCTGGCGCGGCTGTACGAGCTGACCCACAGCCCCTCCGTGCTCGGCAGCGCCGGGGCGATCATGGCGTTTGAGATGGCGGGCTGGCAGAACGATCCCGAACTTGGCTGCCCGGGAGGGATCCCGTTCTCCAACTCCACCGAAGAGACCGATCGCAACACCGTCACCACCGCTCCCGCGGCGGAGCTGGCGCTGCGGCTCTACAAGATCACAGGCAGCCCCGCGTACCTGCAGTTCGCTGAGATGGCCTACGAATGGGTGCGCCGCTGCCTGCTGCAGCCGAGCCAGCTCTACGCCGACCACGTGAGCCGCGCGGGCGTGGTGGAACCGACGCTGTGGAGCTACAACCAGGGCACCATGATCGGGGCGGGCACGATGCTCTACCAGGCAACGGGCAACTCCGGCTACCTCTACCAGGCGCGCCAGACCGCCCAGGCCGCGCGCGCCTACTTCACGCCGGAAAGGCTCGGCGGCGAGAACCCGTTCTTCCCCTCCGTCTACTTCCGCAACCTCCTGTACCTGGACTCCGTCACACACGACCCCCCCGACCGGAAGATCGCCCAGGCATATGTTGACTACGCCTGGCAGCACCTGCGCCTCACCGACAACGTGTTCGTGGCCGGCTCGCCCGCCTCCGCCCAGCTGCTGGTGCAGGCGGCGATCGTGCAGATCTACGCGCTGCTGTCCTCGCCGCCGAGCACCTACTTCTAGGCGGACGCCGCCATATCGCCCGCGGGTCGCTCCCCGGGCTGAGCCCCCGGAGGAGTAGGCTCTGCCGATGGTGCACGAAGGGACCAACCTGATCACGGCCGAGGGCGTCGAGGCTCTGAACGCAGAGCTGGCGGAGCTGGAAGGCCAGGGGCGCAGGGAGATCGCCGAGCGCATCAAGACCGCGCGGGAATGGGGCGATCTGAAGGAGAACAGCGAGTACCACGACGCCAAGAACGAGCAGGCGCACCTCGAGACCAAGATCGCCAGGCTGCGCGAGAAGATCGCCAACGCGGTGGTGGTCGAGGAGGAGGTCGCCGGGGCTGGCGGAGTGGTCGGCTTCGGCTCCACGGTCGTGGTGCGCGACCCCGAGGGAGTCGAGCAGACCTGGCGGATAGTCAGCTCGCACGACGCCGCTCCCGGCTCCGGGCGCCTGTCGGCCGAATCTCCCGTGGCCGTGGCGCTGCTGGGACGCGTACCCGGCGAGCAGACCTCCGTGGCGCTGCCCAAGGGCAAGCGCACGCTGACGGTCGTCAGCGTCAGCTGAGCCGCCGCTGCGCGCGGCGGCGGGCGCGCTGCACGCCGCGCACGAACCTCTTCGGGCTGCGGCCGTAGAGCCGCTCGCCCTGGCGCAGCGCCCGCCTGCGCAGCTCGCGCCTGCGTCGCGCGATCAGCTTCGCCAGCCGCTTGCGTGTCCCCGAGCCGATCCGCTTCTGTCCCCGGATGAGCTCGGCCAGCACCGCCAGGTCGTGGTCTTCGCCGAGCAGTTCCCCGAGCTTGTCCGCTCGGCGCGCCAGCCGGCGCAGGCGCGCGTCGTGCTGGCGAGCGTCGAGCATCTCCGCCGCGTAGCGCAGGTCCTTGACGGGTTTGCGCCACTCGTGCATGGTGCGTACCCGATCGCCCTTGCCGCCCGCCGCGCGCCGGTAGCGCGTGCGCCCCTGGCGGTAGAGGCGCAGCAGGCCCGGCTCGATCAGGGCGATCCCGTCGCTGTCGGGCAGGCTCCACGCGGCCACGCGCGCCCGGCATGCGCGCAGCTGCGCCAGCGCCTGTGCGCTGCTCGCGAGCTCATCGAGCGTCGGGCGCCGCGTCCGCTGGCGCTCGTCCAGCAGGCGCCCGCGCAGGGCCTTCACGCCCGCGCGGCCGGCCAGCTTGCGGGGGTGGCGCTCGATCAGCGCGTCGAGCGTGGCCAGCATCACCTCCGCGTCGCGCGCCTCGGCCAGTCCGCGCGCCGCGTCGCGCAGCACGGCGCGCTCGCGTGCGAGCTCCTGCTTGCCCAACTCGGCCTCCAGCAGCAGGAACAGCGTTCGCAGCCGCTTCAGCGCCTTGCGCGTCTCGTGTACCGCCCGCGCATCGGGCGCGCCGTCGCCGAGCAGCTCGATGGCCAGGTCGAGCTGGGCCAGGGCCATCCGCTGCAGCCCGTGCGCGAGGCGCTCCGCGGGCTGCAGGCCGAGCTGGCGATCCCGCGCCAGCCGGCCCGCCGAGTGGCGCGAGCGCGCGGCCCGCGCCAGTGAGACGCCGAAGCCCACCGCCAGCGTGGCCGCGATGGTGGCCGCGAGCGGCGGCACAATGGAGCGATGCCCAGCCTTCCGCCCGCCCCATGGTGGACGGTGCGCCGTGCGGCCAACCGCAAGCCGGCGACGTATCGATGTCCGTTCTGTGGTCATCCGCTCCCTGCTCTGAGCGAGCATATGCTGATCGCGCCCGAAGGCGACACCCGCCGGCGCCGCCACGCCCACACGGAGTGCGTGCTCCGGGCCCGCTCGCGCGGAGAGCTGGTGTTGAGGGACGAGTGGCTGCGCTCCCAGCCGCGCCCGCCGTCGCTGTGGCGGCGCCTCACGCGCCGCGGGTGAGGCCGCGGCGTGCGCACCCGAGCGCCGGCGCCCAGGCGCGCCCGCGGCGCCGAGGCCGGCTGCTCAGCTTCCCCACAGCCTGGCGTGCTCGGGCTCCACGCGGATGATCACGCGCTGTTCGCCCGGCTTGCGCCCGGGGTACTCGTCCTTGTCCAGGTACTTCTTCGCCAGCGCGTCTATGTGCTCGTCGGCGCCCTCGTGCGTGCGCTCCACTACGCGGCCGCGGATCTCCACGTACTCGTAGGGGTTCTCCATGTTCTGCACCGTCAGCGTCACCCGCGGGTCGCGTTCGAGGTTGCGCGGCCACGCGCGGCCCTCGGCCGAGTTGAGCACCGGCAGGCCGTCCTGGACGTCGACCCACACCGACACGCCGTGCACGGAGCCGTCCGGGCGCAGGGTGGCGAGGTGGCAGAAGTTCCTCGCCCGCAGCAGCTCCTCGGCCCGACCTTCGATCCGTACGCTCATCAGCAAGCCCTTTCTCGCGGTGCGTGTCCTGTCCACACCAAGATAGGACCTCGCCGGCGCGCGCCACGCCCAGGCGCGCAGCGGGACGTCGGGGTGGGCGCGCTGTGGCTAGTAGCGGCTGAGGCCGCTGCTGGAGCTCGCGGGCGGGATGTGCCCGACGGGGGTCAGCTTGCCGTTGTTGAGCTGGAACTGCACCGTCGCCTGGCCGCCCGAGGGCGAGCTGAGGGGATCGCTCTTGCGGTACAGCGGGTAGGCCAGGGTGACTTCCGTGTCGCTCTGGGAGAGCACCTTGACGGTGGCGCTCGGTTCCTTGGCGTCGGTGCCGATGTAGCGGTCGCCCACGAAGAAGAACGCCTGCTGGCCGTAGCCGTCGCCAGAGCCGGTGCGTGTGCCCACGAGCACCCGCAGGGTCTGGCTGGCGTGGTATTCGGAGGTGTCGTTCGGCGTATAGCCCTTGGCGCGCACGACCGTCGCTGCGCCGCTCACACCTTGGGCATGGGCTTCCTGCTGGGTGAAGGCGGGCTCGGGCGCCGTTCGCGTGGTGCCCGGCGCGGAGCTGCCGCCGCTGGTGGTGGTCTGCGCCGGGGTGCTGCTCGCCGGCTGGGTGGCGGTGCTGGTGGCGGTGGTGCTCTGCGTGGTCGTGCCCGTGGCCTGCGCCACCGCCGGTGAGGAGCTGGCGGACACGGTCTTGGTCTGCGAGCCGCAGCCGCCCAGCAGGACTCCGCCCGAAAGCCCCAGGGCGAGCACGCAGAGCGCTTGGAGAAGGTCTCGCTTCATCGCACCCATGGTATTCGCCCTCGCCGCGGCTCCTCCTCGCTTGGGCGCGCCCGACCACGACGCGGGTGCGCGCGCGCCGCCCCCCGGAGTTCTTAGCACAGGCTAATCTAAGGGGAGGATGGAGAGCGAGCAGGCAAGATCACTTCCAGGCGCGCAGGCGCCCGCCGAGGCGTCTGACGCCCGCGCCGGGCGCGAGCAGCGCCGGCGGCGGGTTCCCGCGGCCGAGCGGCGCGAGGAGCTGATCTCGGCGGCCGTGCACGAGTTCGCCCACGGCGGGCTGCACGGGACGCCCGTGGAGCGCATCGCCCGGCGCGTGGGCGTGGCGCAGCCCTACGTGTTCAGCCTCTTCTCCAACAAGCGCGAGCTGTTTCTGGCGGCGCTCCAGCGGAGCTTCGAGCGGGTGGCCGAGGCGTTTGAGCGGGGCGCGCGCGACTTCCGCGAAGGGCGCGCCCCGGCCGACTGCCAGGACGCGGTGGAGGCGATGGGCCGCGCCTACAAGGAGCTGCTGGCGAGCGACCGCGATTACCTGATGCTCCAGCACCAGTCCTATGCGGCCTGCGAGGACGAGGTGGTGCGAGCGTGCGTGCGCCACCGCTACGCGGAGCTGGTCGAGCTGGCCCGCGAGCTCTCCGGCGCGGAGCCCGAGCGCCTGGACGACTTCTTCCGCCACGGCATGGCGCTGAACGTCGCCGCCGCCCTCGGCGTGGAGGATCTGTCGGTGAGCTGCGACTGGGTGCGGGCCGAGCTGCGGGAGCCCGGAGGGAGCTAGTATCGGTGCCAAGAAGCCATGGCCGCTCCCTCAGGACAGATCCCGGGCCGCGAGGCCAAGACGCCCAAGGCTGGGCGGCGCAGCCGGGGCGAGCTGGCGCGCAGCGGCGCACTGGTGCTGCTGGCGATCCTGATCACCCTGTTCGCGGTGCTCAACCTGGACGAAGTGAAGGTTGACTGGGTCTTCGGCTCCGGGCGCGCCCCGCTGATCATCGTGATCGTGATCTCGCTGCTGGTGGGCATCGTGCTGACGTACTTCGTCGACCGCATGGCGCGCAAGCGCCGTTAGCGCTCCGACTCCTCGGTCACGATCTCAATGGCCTGCTCCGCGCCGATGAACGGCGTGAGCACCACGTAGGCGAGGTAGTCGGAGAGCGGGCCGAGCAGCTGCACGCGCCCGCTGGTCACCTGGCAGCGAACCGTGTGCAGCAGCGCGCCCGCGATCGCCTCCACGGCCAGCGCGCTCTGCGCCCTGCCGGGCGCGCCCTCGGTCAGCAGCGTGGCGATGCCGTGCGCCAGCTCCAGCGTCTGCTCGACCGCCTCCGGTCCCGCGAAGAACGCCTCCTGGGCGATCGTCCGGGAGTAGAGCGGACGATCGCCCAGGTAGCCCATCAGCTCGCGCAGCACCCGCCGCACCGCCCGCGGCCAGTCGGAGGAGATCAGATCGGGGCTGGAGGCGATCGCCAGGATCTCGCCGGCGACCATCTCCAGCGCCGCCAGGAAGCACTCGTCGCGGTTGGCGAACAGCTCCAGGAACGCGTCGATCGGGACGCGCGCCTCGTCTGCGATCTGCGGAGCGCTCAGCTCCCGGTAGTCCCCCAGCGCGGCCAGGCGCAGCACCTGGTGCAGCAGCCGCTCGCGCTCGTCGCCCGCGGGCGCCCGCTCAGGGCCCCGGCGGTGGGCGCTGGCGAGCGACACCTCGCGCATGCGCAGGCTCACACGGGCGGCCATCGGCTCCTGCATCCGCGACGCCTTCGGGGTCTGGAACAGCAGCGTCCAGCGCAGCATCTCCTGCGCCATCACCGGACCCTCGCCGAGGCGCCCCGCGCGCAGCGCGCTCGACATCGCGCCGTGCAGGCCGCCCGTGATGCCTCTGACGACAGGCGTCGGCAGCGGCACCGCCTCGGGCGATTCGAGGAAGCTCCTGGAGAGCAGGTGCTCGCAGGTGGCCGCCGCCTTGCGCAGGCGCAGCGTTCCGCCCGTGCCCGCCGTCTCCGCCTCCACCAGCACCAGCGTGCTCGCCTTGCGGCTGTCCTGCGCCTGCTCGGCGA
>DAINPC010000113.1:0-7432 GCA_036743695.1 Solirubrobacteraceae bacterium
TGGCGCAGCGGGCGCACCTGCACCGCGTCCTGCTCCATGTCCATCAGGAAGTACGTCAGGCCCTTGTGCTTGGCCGCCTCGGAGTCCGTGCGCGCCACCAGCATGCACCACTTCGAGTACTGGGCGCCGCTGGTCCACACCTTCTGGCCGCTGACCAGCCACCCATCGCCGTCCTTGACCGCCCGCGTCTTCAGCGACGCCAGGTCCGAGCCCGCGTCCGGCTCGGAGAAGCCCTGACACCAGATCTCCTCCGCCGAGAGGATCGGCGGCAGGTAGCGCTCCTTCTGCTCGGGCGTGCCCCACACCATCAGCGTCGGGCCGCCCAGCAGCAGGCCGAGGACGTTGGCCGCCATCGGCACACGAGCGCGGCCGATCTCTTCGAAGTAGATCGCCGACTCCGTCAGGCTCGCGCCGCGCCCGCCGTACTCCGTCGGCCACGCCGGAGCCGCCCAGCCAGCGTCATACAGGCGCCGCTGCCAGTCCCGCCGCCAGGCGTAGTGCGCGTCCTCGCCACCCTCCGCCGGCTCCGGGTCGGGCGGATTGGCCGCCAGCCAGCCGCGCAGATCGTCGCGGAAAGCCGTCTCCTGTGGGCTGAATGTCAGGTCCATGACCGTTCCTGCAAGCCTACCCCAGCGCGCCGTGCCGGTGCTCGCCCGGCGAGGCCGCCTGCGGCCTCAGCCCTGCGTCACGCGCGGGGCGTAGCGGTGGTGCAGCATCCAGGCGTTGCCGTCGGGGTCGCTGAAGAACGCCATGTGGCAGACGCCCGTGTCGAGCGTCTCGCCCGTGAACTCCACGCCACACCCTTCCAGCTCCGCGCGGGCCGCCGCAACATCCTCGACGCGCAGGGCCGAAGCGTTGGGGTTGGTCCTGTGCTCCAGCCCGAACGCCTCCGCGCTGAACACGCTCAGCGTCAGGTTGCCGGTCTCGAACTCCGCGTAGTTGCGGTCCTTGACGTACGCCGACCGCGGCAGCCCGAGCGTCTCCCCGTAGAACGCCATCGCCGCGTCGAGATCACGCGTGGGGACACCTAGGAAATCGACGCCGGTCACGAGCTGCGGGGTCATTCTCATGCCTCCTGGATGGGTGCGGGTAGGCGAAATCCGATCCTATCCCGTGGCGGGCTCCATGGCCGCCGGGCGCGCCGCTAGATTCGATCGGTGGCGCATCCCGAGCCCGCACAGCTGCGCGTGGCACACCTCGACGCGGACGCCTTCTACGTGTCCGTCGAGCTGCTGCGCCACCCCGAGCTGCGCGGCAAGCCCGTCGTGGTCTCGGGCACCGGCCCGCGCGCCGTGGTTACCACCGCCAGCTACGAGGCCCGGCGCTTCGGCGTGGGCTCCGCCATGCCCGCCTCGAGGGCGCGGCGGCTGTGCCCCGACGCCGTCTTCCTGCCACCGGACTTCCCCGCCTACCGCGCGGCCTCCGCGCAGATGATGGCGATCGTGCGCGCCCACGTGGAGCGCGTCGAGGTCGTCGGCCTGGACGAGGCCTATCTCGACCTCGATGGCCTGTTCTCGCCGCGCACCGCCATGCGCCGCCTGATCGCCGAGATCAAGGCGGCCACGCGGTTGACCTGCTCGGTTGGCATCGGGCCCAACAAGCTCATCGCCAAGGTGGCATCCGACGCCGAGAAGCCCGCCGGCTTCCTGGCCATCGGCCGCGAGCAGGCGTGCGCGCGCTTCGGAGCCTCGCCGCCGGGGCTGGTGCCTGGGATCGGGCCCAAGACAGCCGCGCGCCTGGCCGAGCTCGGGTTGCGCACGCTCGCCGCCGTCGGATCCGCACCCGAGCAGCTGCTCGTGGGGCGCTTCGGGCCGAACCTCGGACGCGAGCTGGGCAGGCGTGCCCGCTTCGAACACGATGGGCAGGTGGGTGCCGCGCGCAAGGTGCTCTCAGAGTCCCGCGAGCGGACATTCGACCGCGACATCAGCGATCCGGCGCAGTTGCGCGAGGCGCTCTCCATGATGGCCGAGGAGCTCTGCGCGGGCCTCGCCGCCAACGAGCGCAGCGGTCGCACCATCGCCATCAAGGTCCGCCTCAACGACTTCACCACCGCCACCCGGGCACACACCGTCGCCGAGCCCACCTGCGACGCCGAGCTCGTCACAGCGCAGGCGCTCAGGCTGCTGGAGGAGTACACGCCGCCACGCCCCGTGCGGCTGCTCGGCGTGCGGGTGGCGGGGCTGACCGCGCCGGCCGGGCGCGGGAGCTCACAGCTCGAGCCGGCGCCAGACAGAGACGACCCCGCCGGACAGCTGGCGCTTCCCGTCTGAAGCGTCCCGCCACCGCCCGCGGCCGCTCTCAGGCGCTAGCATCGAGCGATGGCAGTGGTCCGCGTGGGGGAGGTCGAGCTCGACTGCGAACGCAGCGGCGTCGGGCCGCCGCTGCTGGCGATCATGGGGATGAGCGGCACCGCGCTGCACTGGGGGGAGCCGTTCCTCGCGCCGCTGCGGGAGCACTTCGAGGTGATCGCCTATGACCACCGCGGCGTCGGGCGCAGCAGCCGCCTGGACGGGCCGCTGACGATCGCCCAGCTGGCAGCCGACGCCTCCGGGCTGCTGGACGCGCTGGAGATCGACTCCGCGCACGTGCTCGGCATCTCCATGGGCGGCATGGTCGCCCAGGAGCTGGCGCTGGCCCATCCCGAGCAGGTGCGAACGCTGACGCTCGGCTGCACCTACTGCGGCGGCGAGGGCAGCTCGCAGGCCGCGCCCGAGGTGATCCAGCGGCTGTTCGAGGCCATCAGCTCCGGCGACCGCCAGCGCGCGCTGCGCACGGCCTGGGAGATCAACGTCTCCCCGGCCAAGGCCGCCGACGCGGACGCCTACGCCGCCTTCCTGGAGATCTCCGAGCGCCGCGCCGTCGCCGTGCCCGTCGTCATGGCCCAGGCGCAGGCCGTCCTCGGCCACGACACCAGCGCGCGGCTGCAGGACCTGGCGATGCCCACGCTCGTGATCCACGGCACCGTCGACCAGCTGCTGCCCGTCGCCAACGGCCGCATGATCGCCGCGCGAATCCCGGGCGCGCGGCTGGAGATCCTCGACGGGGTGGGGCACCTGTTCTTCTGGGAGCAGCCCGAGCACGCCGCCGAGCTGATCGCCGGGCACGCCGCCGTGCGCGCCTGAGCGTGTGAGCCTGACCGTTCGCTCGGGCGAGGTCCTGCTCGCCGGCGAGCAGAGCGGCGAGGGGCCCGCCGTGCTGCTGCTGCACGGCCTCAGCGCCACCCGACGCTACGTGGTCATGGGCTCGCGCACGCTGGAGCGCTCCGGGCACCGCGTGATCGCCTACGACGCGCGCGGCCACGGGCGCTCGGGCCCCGCGCCCGGGCGCGCCTACGGCTACCCCCGGCTGGCCGGCGACCTCGGAGCCGTGCTCGACGCCGCCGGGGTCGAGCGGGCGATCCTCGCGGGCGCGTCCATGGGTGCGCACACCGCCGTGCGCTTCGCGCTGGAGCACCCGGCGCGGGTGGCCGCGCTCGCGCTGATCACCCCCGCCTATCAGCCCGACCGGCCGAGCAGCGAGCAGGAGCTCGCCCGCTGGGACGCGCTCGCCGACGGCCTGCGTGACGGGGGAGTGGAGGGCTTCGTGCGCGCCTACGACCTGGACGGCGTGCCCGAGGCTTGGCGGGCGACCGTGGAGACGGTGCTGCGCCAGCGCCTCGGCGCCCACCAGCACCCCGAGGCGGTCGCAGACGCGCTGGAAGTCGTGCCGCGCTCGCGTGCGTTCGAGGATCTCGGCGAACTGGCGGCAATCGCGGTTCCAACCGTTGTCGTCGCCAGCCGCGACGAGGCCGACCCCGGGCATCCGCTGGCCGTGGGCGAGCGCTACGCCGCCGCCATCCCCGGCGCGCGGTTGGTCGTGGAGGACGAGGGCCCGCCGGCGCGCTCCCCGATCGCCTGGCAGGGAGGGCAGCTGTCAAAGGCGCTGGTCGAGCTCGCCACCCGGGCGCATATGGGATAACGTACATTTGTATGCCAACGCGGGACTGGGATGGCAACAGCTACGACCGCATCTCCGGGACCATGGAGGCGCTGGGGCTGGTCGTGCTCGAGCGGCTCGAGCTGGCCGGTGACGAGCTCGTGCTGGACGCCGGGTGCGGGTCCGGGCGCATCACCGAAGCCCTCCTGCGACGACTGCCTCGGGGACGCGTGATCGCGGTCGATGAGTCCGCCTCGATGGTCCAGGCCGCCAGGCGGCGCCTCGGCCCGCAGGCCGACGTGCGCGTCATGGACCTGCTCGGCCTCGACCTGGAGGAGCCGCTCGACGCGATCCTCTCGACCGCCACGTTCCACTGGATCTCCGACCACGAGCGCCTCTTTCGCAGGCTGCACGCGGCCCTTCGCCCGGGCGGGCGACTCGTGGCGCAATGTGGGGGAGAGGGCAACATCGACAGCCTCCGCGCCACGGCCAGCGAGGTGCTCGCCCAGGCGCCCTACGCCGCGCGCTTTCGCGACTGGCGGGCGCCCTGGAACTACGCGGGCCCCGAGATCACCCGCGAGCGGCTGCTCGCCGCCGGCTTCGCCACGGCCGAGTGCACGCTGCAGCCGGCCCCACGTGAGCCCGAGTCGCCACGTGAGTACCTCGCCACGATCGTGCTCGGCCCGCACGTGCAGCAACTGCCCGCGGATCTACGCGAGCGGTTCATGGACGACGTGCTCGACGCGCTCGGCGAGCCGGTGATCGTGGACTACGTGCGCCTGAACATCGACGCCACCGCCTAGCGGCCGCGCCCGAGAGTCCGCGCGAAGGCTCCGCTGGAAGGCTCAGCTGGAAGGCTCAGGCGAGCGCCGCCCGCGAGCCCGCCGCCGGGCGCTCCTCGGCGATCCCAGCCCCGCTCAGCAGCGCCGCGTAGCGTCCCCCCAGCGCCACCAGCTGATCGTGGCCGCCGCGCTCCACGATCCGCCCCGAGTCCAGCACCAGGATCTGGTCCGCGTCACGGATCGTGGAGAGGCGATGGGCGATGGCGATCGTCGTGCGTCCGCGCGAGAGCTCGTCCAGCGCCTGCTGCACCGCGCGCTCGGTCTCGTTGTCGAGCGCCGAGGTCGCCTCGTCGAGGACGAGCACCGGCGGGTTGCGCAGCACCGTGCGCGCGATCGCCATGCGCTGCTTCTCGCCGCCCGAGAAGCGGTAGCCGCGCTCACCCACCGGCGTGTCATAGCCGTCCGGAAGGGAGGAGATCAGCTCGTGGATCTGCGCCACGCGCGCCGCGTCCTCGATCTCATCATCCGTGGCCTCCGGGCAGGCGAAGCGCAGGTTCTCGCGGATCGAGGCATGGAACAGGTAGGTCTCCTGGGAGACCAGGCCGACCGTCGCCGCCAGCGAGCCCAGGGTCGCGTCGCGGATGTCCACCCCGTCGATGCTCACGCAGCCGCGCTCGGGCTCATACAGGCGCGCCACCAGGTAGGCCAGCGTGGTCTTGCCCGAGCCCGTCTCGCCCACCAGCGCCGTGCTGGTGCCCGCGGGGATATCCGCGCCGATGTCTTCCAGCGTCCAGGGCGCGCCCGCGGCGTAGCGGAACCACACGTTCTCGAGGCGCACATCGCCGCGCACCTTCCCCAGCACCCGTGCGTTGGGCCGCTCGACGATCTCCACCGGCAGATCCAGGTACTCGAAGATCCGTCCGAACAGCGCCAGCGAGGTCTGCACTTCCAGGCCCACCGACAGCAGCGACTGGATCGGGAACAGCACGCGCGTCTGCAGCGTCGTGAATGCGATCACCGTCCCGATCGAGATCACGTGGCGGCCGGATACGCCCGCGAAGAGATAGACGAGGGCGGGCATGATCGCGAAGCTCATCTGCACCGAGGCCATCCGCCAGCGCCCGGCCATGCGCGCGCGCACCTCGAGGTCGGCGAGCTCGCCCGACTCGGCGCCGAAGCGCCGCACGAGCTCCGGCGAGCGGCCCATCGTCTTGCCCAGCAGGATCCCCGACACCGACAGCGACTCCTCCACCAGCGTGGACATGTCCGCCAGGCGCCCCTGGCGGACCGACTGGATGCGGCGGCGCTCCTCGCCGACGCGGCGGGTGAGCCACACGAAGAACGGCAGCAGCACCAGCGAGAGCGCGGCCAGGCGCCAGTCGAGCAGCACCATCGCCACGACGACCGCCACGACCGTCGTGACGTTCTGGACGATCGACGTCGCTGTCGAGGTGACGACGCTGTCGACCCCGCCGATGTCGTTGGCGATGCGCGACTGCACCTCACCCGTGCGCGTGTGGGTGAAGAACGCCAGCGACATGCGCTGCAGATGCGCGTAGACGGCGGCGCGCAGGTCGTGCATCACGCGCTGGCCGACCTGGTTTGAGATCCAGGTCTGCGCCACCCCGATGACGCTCGTGATGATCGACAACGCGATCATCCCGGCGACGAGCTCGATCACCAGCGTCGTGTCGTGTCGCGGGTAGGCCACGTTGATGAATTCCCGCAGCAGGAACGGGTTGATGACGCCGAGGCCGGCGGACAGGAAGATCAGCGCGAGCAGTCCGCCGAGTCGGGCCCGGTAGGGCGTGAACAGCCGGCGGATGCGCCGCAGCGAGACCGGCAGGGAGGGAATGTCCTCCGGACGCAGCTGACGCGGCGGCTGATGGCGCCCGTCACCCGTGCGTCCCTGGGCGAACGGTTGGCTGCTCACACCCTGACTTTACCGGCGCGCCAGCCGCCAGCCGCCCGCCGTGGCGCCGACGCAGCCGCGAGTCTGAGCCTAGGCCGTGTCTGCCGTCCTGCCCGTCTCAAACGGGAGGATGTCACTCAATCCAGTCATTTCGAAGACGCTCTGAACAGAGCGGGGCCCAGGGCTCGCCCCAGCTCGCGGCGTCCGCGGCTCGATCGACCACGACGGATACCTATTCCCTACGCGAACCGGCCGCAGGCAACACGAGAGCAAGGTCCACACGGGTACCCTAGGGGGTGCCGTGAAACGTACCAATGCCAACCTCGCCGAGCGGGACCTGCCGCCGCTGCCGGACAAGCTCACGCCACACAGCCTGCGCAGGACGTTCGCGAGCGTGCTCCACGCGCTCGGGGAGCCCCCGCCGGTGGTCATGGCAGAGATGGGCCACACCAACCCCTCGATAGCGCTCAGCGTCCACGCACGGGCGGTGAGGCGCGGCGAGGATGAGCGGGCACAGCTCGCGGCGCTCGTGGCCGGCGAAGAGGCACATAAGGGCACACGAGGCGCTGTTGTTCCGATCGAGCGGGCTAGGGGTCGCGCTGCATGAGCCCCGAAAATGGCTTGGCAATGCGGGTTTTCGGCATGACCTCTGCCGAGCTTCGCGTGCTAGGCTGCCTGCTCGAAAAGCAGCACACCACGCCCGACGCCTACCCGCTCTCGCTGAACGCCCTGCGCCTGGCCTGCAACCAGTCCACCAACCGCGATCCGGTCGTGGACTACGACGAGGCCGTGCTCCGCGACGCGCTCCACCGCTTGGAGCGCC
>DAINPC010000114.1:0-7411 GCA_036743695.1 Solirubrobacteraceae bacterium
GCCCAGGGCCTGTCCACGCTGATCGGGGCGCTGGACCGGGAACGCCTGCTGCTCAGGCGCGAGATGCGCCAGCGCGGCACTCCTGCCGCGGTGGGCAGCCTGGCGGGGACGCTCGCCGAACGGCTCGCAGGCACCGCCAGGTCGCTGTCGGCGCTTGAACAGCCGCTCGCCGCGGGCGCGGCTCAAGCCGTGCTGGTGGGCTCCATCCTCGAGGCCCGTGACACCTACAGCGCGTTGGCCGGCGCCGCCACCAGCGAAAGCCTCGACGCATACAACCTCGCGCTCGGCAAGGTGGATCGAGCGGAGGCAGGCGTGGACACCGCACTCACGGGCTTCGCGCTGCTTGGATACAGCCACCTCTGACAGGCAGCCGGGGCGACCCCGTTGGGGGCCAGCCGGCGCATCGCCGTGACAGCCAGCTCCCGAGTCGCGGCTATGGTGTCCGTCATGCCACGATCGCCGCTGTCGCTGATCGAGTTCCCGGCTGATGACACCGAGCGCGCGCTGCGCTTCTGGACGGAGCTGCTCGACGTCCAGCTCGACGCGCGTGAGGGCGCGGAGGGAGCGGGCTGGCAGACGCATTCGGGATCCCCGGCTCTCGGCGTCCACGCGCGGGGGAGTGGGCCGGGCGACTCGTTCTCACTGCCCTACTTCGCCGTGGGCGATCTGGCCGCTGCGCTCGAACGCGTCACCGCGCTCGGGGGAAGCGTCGTCCACCCCGGTGAGAGGTGGGCGATCTGCAAGGACTCCGAGGGAAGCCCGTTCGCGCTGTCAGGGCGCGGGCCCGGCGTCTAGCTCCGATCCCGATGCCGCACCCCTCTGATAAGACGCAGCCTCCGGGCGGCGCGCACTCCATCGAGACGGTCACCTCCGCCGACCTCGACGACCTGCTGGCGCTGATGCGTGTCTACTGCGCCTTCTACCGCACGGATCCCAGCGACCGGGCGCTGCTGGCGCTGTCCCGCACGCTGATGGCCGACCCAGCCCACGAGGGGCTCCAGCTGATCGCGCGCGACGAGCAGTCCCGCGCGATGGGCTTCGCCACGATCTTCTGGAGCTGGGATACGACCGAGGCGAGCAGGATCGGGATCATGAACGACCTCTACGTCGCGCCCCACGCGCGAGGTTCGGGGTGCGCCGACGGCCTGATTCATGCGTGCGCGGAGCATTGCGTGCGGCGGGGCGCGTCCAGGCTCGACTGGCAGACCGAACCGGAGAACGGGCGCGCGCAGGCGCTCTACGATCGGGTGGGCGCGGTGCGGGAGTCCTGGGTGAGCTTCACCATGGCCACGCCGCCCGCCTGAGCCTGCGGCGCCCGCCGGACACGCCGCGACGGCACGGCTGATCGTCACTCGATGATCACCGCCGCCGCCATGCTGAACGCGATGCTCAGGCCCGTGCGCTCGTCTGCGGATCCAGGCGCGACATCGTCACCGCCGCGTTCAGCTCCGAGTTCGCGCCGCCCATGTACAGGCCCTTGACGGGCGGGACGTCGGAGTAGAAGCGGCCGTGCCCGATCTTCACGTGCGTCTCGTCGACGAGACGGCGATTGGTGGGGTCGGCGCTCACCCACACGGGCTCGCCGTGTCCTTCGGTGCCGGGGAGCAGGGCCTCCAGCCACGCGTGCGTGTCCACCTCGACGGAATCCGCACCATGATCCTCGGGCGCGGCCCACAGGTAACCCGAGACGTAGCGCGCGGCGATGCCGCGGCGGCGCAGCAGCACGAGCGACAGGTGCACGAAGTCCTGGCAGACGCCAGCGCCCATCTCGAGCAGGTCGTTGACGGTCGATCCCACGTAGGTGGCACCCGGGCGGTATTCGAAGCGGTCGGGGATCAGCTCGCACAGAAGTTCCAGCGTCTCCAGCGGACTGTCCGCCCTCAGCGCGTCGTGCAGGTGCTCCAGCCCCGCGATCGCAGGCTGGTCCTGCCACGGCAGCGCGAACTCGCCGGCGGCGTCGATGTATGCGGGGCTCTGCAGGCTCTTCCATGAGCCCTCAGGCGGGTCGGGAGCAAGCGAGGTGACCACCCGTGCGCGCATGTCGATCGTGAGCTGCTCGTGCACGGTGGGGATGCCGAACTCGATCACCTCCGTGCCGAAGTAGTCCAGGTGGCGACTGACCCGCGCCTCCGGCTCGATGCGGGTGTGGAACTCGTCGCAGCGCTGGGTGGAGGTGGTGGCGGGGCGCACGCGCAGCGCGTTGAGGTTGTCCGTGACGGGCGTGTCGTAGCGGTATTCGGTCAGGAAGCGAATCGCGAAGTGCATCGTTCGCTCACCTCCTCAGGCCTGCGGCGGCGGCGCCCGCGAAATAGCGCTCGGCAACGTCCTGGTCGATCCGGGCGAGCTCCTGCTGGGTCTGTTCGCATATATCCGTCAGCTCGGCCCCGTCGGGGAGCGCCCTGCGCTGGAAGTCCAGGTCGGCGGCCAGCCGGCTGACGCGCAGCACCGGCTTGGAGTTGCGCGGGCCGGCGTCGGCCGTGGTGAAGACCTCGTTGAGGGAGTCCACGCATGCTGCCACGCTGTCCGGATAGGCGCGCTCGAACAGCAGGAAGCGGGCGACCGGGTGGGCGTTGGGCGGCGCGGTGACCGCCCGCAGGTATGCGTGGAAGCCGCCGACCGCCTGCAGCAGGATCAGCGCGTGGCCGTCCGCCGGTGCGGAGTCCCCGGGCGGCATGGCCACGTGCAGCATGCGCAGCACCATGTCGGAGATCTCGATCAGCCCGCCCGCGTCCAGGAAGCACTTGGCCTCGTCGCGCAGCATCGAGCGGTTGGCCACGCCCCAGATCAGCGCGGTGCGCTCCTTGACGTACTGCGAGGCCAGATACGGCCCCGCGGGCGCGGTCCATCCGGGCTGCCCGCCGCCGCGCAGCCCTAGCGCCGTGGTGTTGATCGCCTCCCACATCTCCGCGCTGATCACGTCGCGCACCGTGCGCGCGCCCTCGCGCGCCCGCTCGATGCTGGCGAGCATCGAGCCGGGGCGCTCGGCGTCCAGCGTCAGCTGCCCGAGCGCCTGGCTGCTGCGCGGGCTTTCGTCCACGTCGCCGAACATCGCCAGCAGTCCGCCCGAGCCGAAGCTGACGCCCGGCTTGGCCTCCGATGTCCCCTGCAGCTCGGCCTGAAAGACCGCCTCCACGGCGCGCGCTGTGAACTCCGCGCGGGCAAGGTTGCGCCCGAGCCAGTAGAGCTCGTGCGCGATTCGCGCGAGCATCAGGGCGACCCGGGCGGACGCCGCTGTGGCTGCTGGCGCTGTTGTTGTTGTTGTTGTTGTTGCTGCTGCTGGCCGCTCCAGGCGCCGTAGCGAAGGTCCGGCAGTGCGGTCGGCGGTGTCGCCCTCCTCGAGCACCCACGTGTCCTTGGAGCCTCCGCCGCGCGAGGAGTTGACGATCAGCGAGCCGTCATCGAGCGCCACGCGCGTGAGTCCGCCGGGGACGATGTCGATGCGCTCGCCGAACACGGCGAACGGGCGCAGATCCACGTGGCGGGGCGCCAGCACGCCGTCGGCGCCGACCGTGGGGACGGTCGACAGGCGCACCACGTCCTGGGCGATCCAGCGTTCGGGGTGCGTGCTGATCACCTGGTGCATCCGCTCGATTTCACCCTCGTGGGCGTGCGGGCCGATCATCACGCCGCGCCCGCCCGACTCGCCCGTGGGCTTGACTACCAGCTGGTCGAGGCGCTCGAGCACGTGCTCGAGCACTTCGGGGTCGGACAGCAGGTAGGTCTTGACGTTCTCGAGGATAGGCTCCTCTCCGAGGTAGAAGCGGATCATGTCGGGGACGAAGCAGTAGATCGCCTTGTCGTCGGCGACGCCGGTGCCGAAGGCATTGGCGACCGCGACGCTGCCTGCGCGGTAGGCGCGCACGAGGCCCGGCACTCCGAGCAGCGAGTCCGGGCGGAACTCCAGTGGGTCCACGAAGTCGTCGTCCAGGCGCCTGTAGACGGCGTGCGCGCGCTCCAGGCCGCGGGTGGTGCGCATGTAGAGGACGTCGTCTCGCACGACCAGGTCCGAGGCCTCGACCAGCTCGACCCCCATCTGGCGCGCCAGGAAGGCGTGCTCGAAGTAGGCGGGGTTGGCCGGGCCGGGAGTCCACACGACCACCGTGGCCTCGCTCTCCGCCGAGGGCGCCACCGAGCGCAGGGCGCGCAGCAGCAGCTGCGGATAGTGATCGACGGGGCGCACACGGTAGGAGGCGAACAGCTCCGGCACCAGCCTGGCCATGGCCGCGCGGTTCTCCAGCACGTAGGAGATGCCCGAGGGGATGCGCACGTTGTCCTCGATCACCTTCCATGTGCCGTCGCTGTGGCGCACGAGGTCACAGCCCGCGACGTGCGTGTACACGCCTCCGGGTGGCCTGATGCCATGCACGGCGCGCGCGAAGTGCGAGCACGAGACGACCAGCCGCCAGGGCACGAGGCCCTCGCGCACGATCTCGCGCGCGTGGTAGACGTCGTCGACGAAGTGGTTCAGCGCGCGGATGCGCTGGGCCAGGCCGCGCTTGATGTCGCGCCATTCCTGCCCGCTGAGCACGCGCGGGACGAGATCGAGGGGAAAGGGACGTTCGTGCGAGGCGCCGCCCACGCTGCTGGTCTCGAACGTGATCCCCTGCTGCATGAAGATCGCGTCGCGGCGGCGTCCCGCCTCGATCAGCCCCGCGGGGCCGAGGCGCCGCAGCTGTTCCACCAGCGGGACCGCCGTGGGCCGCGGCGTCCCGTCCGACTCGAACAGCTCGTCCAGGAACGGTGCCTGAGAGTGGTAGTCACCGGCTGCGGGCTGATCGGCCCGAGCATCGATGGCCGGTGGCGGAGCCCGCGAGATCACCGCGAGATCCTCTCGCGACCCTTGCGCTCTGGCCATCGACGGTTGGAGAAACTCCCGGGCCCCAGGATGCCCACCTGTCACAACCGGCCGATCCCGCGCGGAGCTGCCCCGCGCGGGGCAAAGCTGCACCCGGCGCCCGAGCTCGGTGCGGTGCTCACGAGCGGAAGATGTACGGTTCGTCGGCGATGGCGAGCCCCACGATCGATGAGCTGACGATCGCCGATGACCCCGCGCGCTGGGCGGCGCTGGGCTTGTCTGTCGAGCAGGACTGCTGCCAGCTCGCGGGGGTGCGCGTCCGTTTCGCCGGCCCGCAGGCGGACCGCGGCATTCTCGGCTGGTCGCTGCGCGACATCGAGAGCACCGAGCTGGACGGTCTGCCCACGACGCTCTCGAAGCGCCCGGCGCTGGCGCCGGCGCTCGCGCATCCCAACGGCGCGCTCGGCATCGACCACATCGTCGCGATGTCGCCTGCCCTGCAGCGCAGCATCCAGGCGCTGCGGGCGGCCGGGCTGGACCTGCGTCGGGTGCGCGAGGAGCCGACGCCCGCGGGAGCGCCGCGCCAGGCCTTCTTCCGGCTCGGACGCGAGATACTCGAGCTGATCCAGGAGCCCGAGGAGGTCGTCGAGGGCGCCGGCGGGGCGGATCACCCGGCGCGCTTCTGGGGCCTGGCGCTGCTGGTCGACGATCTCGACGCGGCGGTCGCGCTGCTCGGTGCCGACGCAGGCGAGGCGCGCGCGGCGGTCCAGCCCGGGCGCCGGATCGCGACGGTCAAACGCTCGGCGGGTCTCGCCGTGCCGCTCGCGCTGATGAGCCGCGAGCAACGCGCGCCGGAGAATCGATGAGCGAGCGGCTCTGGAGCGAGGTCGACGGCTACGTCAACGATCTGCTGGTCGCGCCCGACCCTGCGCTGGATGCGGCGCTGCGGGCGAGCGCCGAGGCGGGGCTGCCGCCGATAGCGGTCTCACCCGCGCAGGGAAAGCTGCTGCATCTGCTCGCGCGGATGCAGGGAGCGGCGAGGATCCTGGAGCTGGGCACGCTCGGCGGCTACAGCACGATCTGGCTCGCGCGGGCGCTGCCCGCCGGCGGTAGCCTGCTGACGCTGGAGCTCGACCCACGCTACGCGGAGGTGGCCGGCGCGAACCTCGAGCGTGCGGGCCTATCGGGCCTGGTCGAGCAGCGCGTCGGTCCCGCGCTGGAGACGCTCCACGCACTCGCGGCCGAGGGCGTCGAGCCGTTCGACCTGGTCTTCATCGACGCCGACAAGAAGAGCACCCCCGAGTACTTCGCCGCGGTGCTCGAGCTCTCACGTGCGGGCGGCGTGATCGTCGTCGACAACGTGGTGCGCGACGGCGAGCTGGTGAACGCGCACAGCAGCGACCCGGGGGTTCGGGGGAATCGTCGCTTCCACGAGCTGCTGTCCCGCGAGCGGCGCGTGAGCGCGACCACGATCCAGACCGTGGGCAGCAAGGGCTACGACGGCTTCACGCTCGTGCTGGTGAGCCCGGAACGCTAGTCTCGCGCGATGGCTGGCGAGCTGAAGCTGGGACTGAACACGGGCTACTGGGCCGGTGGACCGCCGCCGGGCGCGGCGGAGTCGGTGGCGGAGGCGGAGCGTCTGGGCTTCGACTCGATCTGGACGGCTGAGGCGTATGGCTCGGACTGCCTGACGCCGCTGGCGTGGTGGGGCGCATCGACCGAGCGCGTGAAGCTGGGAACGGCGATCGTGCAGATGTCCGCGCGCCAGCCCGCGGCCACGGCGATGGCGGCGATGACCATGGACATCCTGTCCAACGGCCGCTTCATCCTCGGTCTCGGTGTTTCGGGCCCGCAGGTGGTCGAGGGCTGGTACGGGATATCGTTCGCCAAGCCGCTGGCGCGCACGCGCGAGTACATGGCGATCCTACGCGACGTGTGGGCTCGCAAGGGCCCGCTGCAGGCCGACGGGCCGCACTACCCGCTGCCGCTGCCGGACGGGACCGGCCTGGGCAAGCCGCTGAAGTCCTCGATCCATCCCCTGCGCGAGGACATCCCGATCTACCTCGGCGCGGAGGGGCCCAAGAACATCGCGCTGTGCGCGGAGCTGTGCGACGGGTGGCTGGCGCTGTTCTTCTCGCCCGATCACCAGGAGCTCTACACGGGCTCGTTGCAGGAGGGCTTCGCCCGCCCGGGCGCGCGGCGCACGGCCGAGGACTTCGAGGTCGCGGCGACGGTCCCGTTGATCGTCTCCGATGACGTCGATGCGGCCGCGGAGGCCCTGCGGCCGTTCTACGCGCTCTACTTCGGCGGCATGGGCGCGAAAGGCACCAACTTCCACGCCAACGTGGCGATCCACATGGGCTACGAGGCCGAGGTGGAGGAGATCGCCGCCCTCTACCTGGCCGGGCGCAAGGACGAGGCGGCGGCGAAGGTTCCGCGCAAGCTGATCGAGGAACTGGCGTTGATCGGCCCGCGCGAGAAGATCCGCGACGATCTGGCGCGCTGGCGCGAGTCGATCGTCACGACGCTGTTGATCTCCGGCGACACGGCCACGCTGCGAACCGCCGCAGAGCTCGTCCTGGGCTGAGCGCACCGCCGCGGCGCTAGGGTCTGGGC
>DAINPC010000115.1:0-7264 GCA_036743695.1 Solirubrobacteraceae bacterium
GAGGCGCGCGAGGGCGTCACCACGGGGATCTCCGCGCACGACCGCGCGCACACGATCCAGGTGGCGATCGACCCGGAGAGCCGCTCGCGCGACCTGGTCCAGCCGGGACACGTGTTCCCGCTGAAGAGCCGCGCGGGCGGGGTGCTCGAGCGGGCCGGGCAGACGGAGGCGGCGGTGGACCTGGCGCGCCTGGCGGGCCTGAACCCGGCGGGTGTGATCTGCGAGGTGATGAACGACGACGGCACGATGGCGCGCGTCCCGGACCTGGTCGACTACTGCGCGCGCCACCGGCTGAGCATGATCACGGTGGCCGACCTGATCGCCTATCGCCGCCGCCACGACAAGCTCGTGGAACGGGTGGTGGCCACGCGGCTGCCGACCACCTTCGGTGACTTCGAGGCGGTCGGCTATCGCTCGCTGGTGGACGAGAAACACCATGTGGCGCTGGTCAAGGGCGAGGTTGCCGGGCACCCTGACGTGCTCGTCAGGGTGCACTCGGAGTGCCTCACGGGCGACGTCTTTCACTCGCTGCGCTGCGACTGCGGCGAGCAGCTCGAATCGGCCCTGTCGATGATCGAGCGCGAGGGCCGGGGCGTGCTGCTGTACCTCTCCCAGGAGGGACGCGGGATCGGGTTGCTGAACAAGCTGCGCGCCTACCGCCTGCAGGAGGACGGCCTGGACACGGTGGAAGCCAACGAGCGCCTGGGGTTGCCGGCGGACCTGCGCGACTACGGGATCGGCGCCCAGATCCTGGTCGATCTGGGCCTCGGCTCGATCCGGATCCTGACGAACAACCCGAAGAAGATCAGGGGCCTGGAGGGCTATGGGCTATCGGTCAGCGGGCAGATCCCGATCGAGCACGCGCCCAATGAGCACAACGAGGCGTATCTGCGCACCAAGGCGCAGCGGATGGGGCACACATTGCACCACCAGGGGCTGAACCTCGACGAGCAGCTGCTGCGCGCCGAGCGGGGTGGGGCGGGGGACGATCGTGGCGGTGGCCAGACGCGCGAGCAGTCGGGCGCCGAGCCCGGCTCCCCAGCCGAGCGGGACGAGCGTTGAGCGGCTCCTACGCGGTCGTGGTGGGCCGCTTCTACGCGGAGCTGGCCGAGCGCCTGGTGGCGGGCGCGCGCGCGGCCTTCGCAGAGGCCGGGGACGCCGAGGTGGACGTGTTCGACGTGCCCGGCGCGTTCGAGCTGCCGCTGGGCGCCGGCTATGCGGCGCGCTCAGGGCGCTTCGCGGGCGTGGCGTGCCTGGGGGCGGTGATCCGCGGCGAGACCGACCACTACGACTTCGTGTGCGCGCAGAGCGCCGCGGGGATCATGCGCGTGCAGCTCGACACGGGTGTGCCGTGCGCCTTCGGCGTTCTCACCTGCGAGACGATGGAGCAGGCGCTGGCGCGTGCGGGCGGTGAGGAGCGCGACCAGGGTCGCCACGCCGCCGAGGCGGTCATGCGGATGGCGGCGTTGCGCGAGCGGCTTTCGAGCGGCTAGACTGCGGCGCATGGCCAAGGTGTGTCACAGCTGCGGGAAGGGCCCGGCGTTCGGTCAGAGCAGAAGCCACTCGATGGTCGCCACCAAGCGGCGCTTCGATCCCAACCTGCAGAAGGTCCGGATCCTGGTGGGCAAGGCGCCCAAGCGCGTGTATGTCTGCACGCGCTGCCTGAAAGCCGGCAAGGTCACAAAGGCTCTCTGAGCCCGCAGGACGCACCGGGCGCAGCGGCGCTCCGCCTGAGGGATGCCTCGGTGCCCGGAGCATCGCCGCGAGGACATTCGGCCACGGCCGGCAGCGCGGCGCCCGGCGAAGGTGATAGACGTGTCGCCGTGACCGCTACCAATCTGGTCCGCTTTCGCGCCGCCGTGGCGGGCGCGCTGGCTCATCTGGAATCGCGTCGTCAGGAGGTCAACGACCTGAACGTGTTTCCCGTGGCCGACGGCGACACCGGCGACAACATGGCGCTGACGCTGCGCGCGGTGCTCGACGAGCTCGACCGCCTGCAGGGCAGCGACGAGCGGCGCACGATCGATGAGATCGGCCGCGAGGAGATCGTGCAGTCGGTGGCGCGCTCGGCGCTGCTGGGGGCACGGGGCAACTCCGGCGTGATCCTCTCGCAGCTGATCCGCGGCGCGGCCGAGGAGCTGGTGAGCCGCCCGGGGCAGCTGATCGATGCGCCGCTGATCGGCGCTGCGCTGGCCAACGCGGCGGATCGCGCGTACTCCTCGGTACGCGAGCCCGCCGAGGGAACGATCCTGACGGTCGCGCGCGAGATGGCACACAGGATCGTGACCGATGTGGCCCACAGCTCGGAGAACCCGCGCCTGGGGCCCGCCACCGAGCCGCGCACGCAGGACACGGCGATCGCCGCGGCGCTCGAGAGCGCGGTCCACGCGGGCCAGGACTCTGTCAAGCGCGGGCCGGAGCTGCTGGCGGCGCTGCGCGACGCCGGCGTGGTGGACGCGGGCGGCTACGGGCTGACGATCATCTTCGCCGGCGTGGTGGCGGCGCTGCGCGGGGAAGACCCGCCGCAGCTGGACCACTACGAGCCGGCACGCATCACCCACCCCCAGCACAGCTCGGGCACCTATCGCTTCTGCACCAACTTCGCCGTCACGGGACGCGCGCTGAGCGCATCCCGCTTCATCGGCCCGCTGGAGCGGCTGGGCGACTCGGTGCTGGTGGTGGGCGACCCGAGCACGCTGAAGGTGCACCTCCACACCGACGAGCCGGAGCTGGCCACGGCGGTGTTCGAGGCCGCCGGGGAGGTCTCCCGCCTCGACGTGGCGGACATGCGCGCCCAGGTCGCCGAACGCGACGTGCGCGTGAGCGGGGAGCGCCCGGCGGGCGAGCAGCCGGCGGCGGCATCGAGCGCCGGCGGCGCCGGCGAGGCGCCGGCGCTCGCGCCGATACGCGACGCGGAGGCCCGCGGCGAGGTTCGCTGCGGCGCGGTGGCGGTCGTCAACGGCGAGGGGTTGACGGAGATGTTCCACGAGCTGGGGGTTCACACGATCGACGGCGGGCCGACGCTCAACCCCTCGACCTATGACCTGCTGGCGGGCATCCACGAGGTCCCGGCGGAGGAGGTTGTGCTGCTGACCAACAGCGCCAACGTGATCATGGCGGCCGAGCACGCGGCGCGCCTGTCGGACAAGCAGGTGCTGGTGGCGCACACCACCAGCCAGCAGGCGGGCCTGGCGGCGGCGGTGGCGCTGGCCCTGGACCGCTCGATCGAGGAGAACGGACAGGCGCTTAGCGCGGCGCTCTCGCGCCTGCACACGGGTGCGGTGGCGGAGGCTGCCCGCGACGATGCGCAGGGCCGCTTCGGACGCGGCGAGGCGGTCGGCTTCGTGGAGGACGAGGTGCTCGCCTGGGGCGACCCGCGCGAGACGCTGCGGGCGGTGCTCGGCAAGCTCGCGCAGGGACTCGACGACGAGGGCCCGCCCGAGCTGATCAGCGTCCTGGCGGGCGAGGACGCCCCGCTCGGTCTCGGCGCGGTCGAGGGCATGCTCAACGGCGGCATCGAGCTGGAGCTGCGCAGCGGCGGGCAGTCCGCCTACTGGTGGCTGCTCTCGGCGGAGTGAGCGCCGGCCGCTGCCGGCGGGTCTCGTTACGACCGCCTCCGCGATCATGATGGACGGCCGATGCCGGCGAGCACCTCACATCCGCCGGACGCCGCCACTGCCGGGGAGGCACGGCGCATCCGCCCGCTGGCGCGGGCGTTTGCCTCGACTCGGAGCCTGAGCCGCGACGAGCTGATCCGGGCGCCCGTGCGCTGGCCGCGTCCCTCCCGCCTGCAGGTCCCGCTGGAGCTGCCCGCCAAGAAGATGGCCGCGGGCATGCGCGCGCTCGGGCTGAGCACGGTCGGCGAGCTGCTGGAGCACCTGCCCAGCGACAGCCGCGAGGCGCGCACCGTCGCAGCGCTGCGCGGGGGCGAGCAGGCGACGGTGGCGGTCCAGGTGCGCAGCATCGCCGCGCGCCCGGTGCGCCGCCGCGGCATGCGCCCGCTGGTGGAGGCCAAGGTGTTCGACGCGACGGGGACGATGCGCGCGGCGTTCTTCAACCAGCCGTGGCTGCTCGCGCGCTATCCGGCGGGCACGCGGCTGCTGCTGCACGGCAAGGCCGACGGGCGCGGCGGCTTCGGCGTATCCCATCACGCGCTCGCCGCCGAGAACGCGGGCGAGCTGCCCGGCGCGGCGAGCGAGGGCGACTCGGTCGCGCACTATCCGGCCACCGAGGGGGTCACATCGACCCAGATCCTGACGCTCGTGCAGGGCGCGCGCCAGGCGCTGGGCGATGTCACCGAGGCGCTGTCCGCGGCCACACGGGTCGGCGAACGGCTGCCCGACCGGCCCAGCGCGCTGGCGGCGATGCACTTCCCCCGCACACCGCGGGACCTGGAGACGGGACGTCGGCGGCTGGCGTTCGAGGAGCTGCTGCTGACCCAGCTGCTGTTCCTGCGCCGCCGCGCGCGCCGCCAGGCGCAGACCGGCGCGCGCATGCTGGAGCGGGAGCCGACGCTGAGCGAGCGCTGGCTCGCGGGCGGACTGCCGTTCACGCCGACGGGGGATCAGCTCAGGGCGATCACGGAGATCCGCGCGGACCTCGCGCGGGCGAGCCCGATGCAGAGGCTGCTGATGGGGGAGGTGGGCAGCGGCAAGACGGTGGTGGCGCTGTACGCGATGCTGCGCGCGGTCGAGCACGGATACCAGGCGGCGCTGATGGCGCCCACGGAGACCCTGGCCGAGCAGCATTTCGCGACTGTTCAGCGACTGCTCGGCGCCGAGCCGATCGCGGCGGCGCTGCTGAGCGGCTCGACGCCCGCGCGCCGGCGCGGGGACGTCCTCGCCAAGCTCTCCAGCGGCGAGCTGTCGCTGATCGTGGGCACGCATGCGCTGATCGAGCCCGATGTCCGTTTCCGCGCCCTCGCTGTGGCGGTGATCGACGAGCAGCACCGCTTCGGGGTGCGCCAGCGCGCGGCGCTGGGAGAACGGGAGCCGGCGCACCCGCCGCACACCCTGCACATGACCGCCACGCCGATCCCACGGACGCTGGCGCTGGCGCGCTATCCGGACCTCGACACCAGCAAGCTGCGCGAGCTGCCGCGCGGCAGGCGGGCGGTGGACACGCGGCTGCTCGGGAGCGAGCGGGAGCGGGCGGCGGCGTACGAGCTGCTGCGCGGCGAGCTGGGTGCGGGCAGGCAGGCGTTTGTGGTGTGCCCGCTGATCGAGGAGGCCGAGGCGCCGCTCGCGCAGGACGCGGGCGCCTCCTCGCAGGTGGGGCTGCGCGCCGCGACGGCGGAGCTGGCCCGGCTGCAGGCGGGCGAGCTGAGCGGCTATCGGCTGGCGCTGCTGCACGGCGGCATGCGCCCCCGCGAGAAGCAGGAGGCGATGGCGGCGTTCGCCTCCGGCGCTGCGGACGTGCTGGTCGCCACGACCGTGATCGAGGTCGGGATCGACGTGCCGAACGCGACGGTGATGCTGATCGAGAACGCGGAGCGCTTCGGCATCTCCCAGCTGCACCAGCTGCGAGGGCGCGTCGGGCGCGGCGAGCACCGCTCCAGCTGCTTCCTGGTTGGTCCGCCGAGCGCCAGGCTGCGGGCACTGGTCGCGCACTCCGACGGCTTCCGCCTGGCGGAGATCGACCTCGAGCTGCGCAGCGAGGGCGAGTTGACCGGCACTCGTCAGTCCGGCTTCGGGCACTTCCGCGTCGCGTCGCTGCCCGAGGACGCCGGACTGCTGGAGCTGGCGCGGGCTCGCGCGGAGGCGATCGTGGCATCGGATCCCGAGCTGCTTGCGCCCGAGCACGCGCTGCTGGGCATGGAGCTGGAGCGCAGGCTCGGCGATCACGGGTTCGAGCCGATCGCCGTGTAGCGACGCGTCGAGTGGACTCTTGCGCTCGGCGGTCGAGCCGATCGCCGTCCGGCAAGACGCTGCGGGGGGTCTCTTGCGCCTGGGCGGGCGGGCGTTACCGTTGTGCTCATGCGCGTGATCGCGGGACGCCTCGGCGGCAGGCGCTTGAAGGCGCCCAGCGGCAGGGTCACGAGGCCGACCTCCGACCGGGTCAGGGAGGCGCTGTTTGCGATGCTCGGGACGGTCGAGGGCGCGGAGGTGCTCGACCTGTTCGCGGGGACGGGGGCGCTGGGCATCGAGGCGCTCTCGCGGGGCGCCGGGCGGGCGGTGTTCGTGGAGCGCGACCGCGGCGTGGTGCGCGTCCTGGGCGAGAACCTGGCGGCGCTGGGGATCGACTCGGACGCCGCGGAGGTGCGCCACGCGGACGCGCTGGCGGCCCTGCGGAGAGCACGGGGACGCAAAGAGACATACGATCTGATCTTCATCGACCCTCCTTACGGGCGGGCGCACCGGCCGATCCCCGATCGGTGGGGGCGCGAGCTGTCGGCGGCGCTGCCGTTGCTGCTGAGGCCGGGGGCGCGCATCGTCGTCGAGAGCGACCGGCGCGCGCCGCTCCAGCTGGAGGTGCAGGTCGAGCGGCAAAGACGCTACGGCGACACTTCGATCACAATCCACCGCCACCAATGACACGACCTGAGAATGCGATAGCCGTGTGCCCGGGCACCTATGACCCGATCACCAACGGCCACCTGGACGTGATTCGCCGCGCGGCGAACCTCTACGACGAAGTGGTCGTGGCGGTGGTCAACCGCTCGGTGCGCAAGAGCAGCGCGCTGTTCGGGATCGAGGAGCGCGTGGCGTTCGTCGAGCACGCGCTGGCCGACCTGGAGACGGTGCGCGTGGAGCCGTTCTCGACGCTGGTGGTCGATTTCGCGCGGAGCCTCGGGGCGAAGGCGATCGTCAAGGGGTTGCGGGCGATCTCGGACTTCGAGTACGAGCTGGAGATGAACCAGCTCAACCGCCGTCAGGACCCGGAGATCGAGTCGGTCTACCTGATGGCCAGCCCGCAGTACAGTTTTCTGTCATCGAGCGGCGTCAAGGAGCTCGCCACGTTCGGAGGCCGGATCGACGATCTTGTGCCCGACGAGGTCGTCCGGCGCTTGCAGGAAGAGCTGAGGCGCTGACGAAATGGAAATGCGAGAGCAGATGTCGGATCTCATCGATGCGGCGTGGGGTCGAACGTCTCGCGGAGGTGGCTTCTAGATGGATGTCCTGGTACTCATAGACAAGCTCGACGACCTGGTGCACAACGCCAAGTCCGTCCCCATGACCGACCAGGTCAGGGTGGACAAGGAGGAGATCTACGACATCCTCGACCAGATGCGCGCGACGATCCCCGAGGAGATCAAGCAGGCGCG
>DAINPC010000116.1:0-7237 GCA_036743695.1 Solirubrobacteraceae bacterium
CGGCACGCTCGTCGCGCGCCCGCCTCGCGCCACCTGGCCAGCCGCGAGGAGGTCGAGCGGATCCTGCTGGGGGCGGTCCCCGATTCGCTGGCCCTGCGCGCCTCGATCGTGATCGGTGCACGCTCGCGCTCGTTTCGCCTGCTGGTTCATCTGGTCGAGCGCATGCCCGTGCTGACGCTGCCGGCGTGGCAGAAGTACCGCACGCAGCCGATCGACGCCCGCGACGTGATCGAGATGCTCGCGGCCTCCGCGACGGTTCGGTCACCGGATAGCCACCTCGAGGTGGGCGGACCCGACGTGCTCACCTACGGCCAGATGCTCACCCGCATCGCCGATCTGATGCTCGTGGGCCGCCCCGCGCTCAGACTCCGTGTGAATCTGACAGCTATCACCGCGCGCGTGGCCGCGGCCATCGCGAGCGAGGATCCCGAGCTGGTGGTGCCGTTGATGGAGGGGCTGCAGGGGGACCTGCTGCCCGCCGATGACCACGCGCCAGAGCTGCTGAACGTACGACTGCACTCCTACGACTCGGCCGTGGAACACGCGCTGGCGGAGTGGGAGCAATCCGAGCGGCTGGCAGCGCGCTGATGGGTGATCGTCCTCGACGGCGGGCCGAGCAGCTACCGTTGCCCAGCGCCGGCCCTCCGCCGGCGCCAAACCGATGAGCCTCGTCTCAGCCTCCATCCGCATCCCAGCCACACCCGCAGATGTGTGGCAGACCGTCATGGATCCCGCGTCCCTCGACAAATGGGTCACGATTCACCGCAAGCTCGTGCATGCCGACGAGGGCGCTCCCCGCGTGGGATACGAGATGGATCAGCAGATACACATGCGCGGGGTCCGCCTCGAGGTTCACTGGAAGCTCGTCGAGTGCCGTCCGGGCAAGCTGGCGATATGGGAGGGTCGCGGTCCGGCCCGCTCGCACGCGCGCAGCGAATACGTGCTGAGCGCTGAGGACGGCGGCACGCGCTTTGACTATCGCAACGAATTCCGTCCTCCGCTCGGACCCGTCGGGACGATCGTCAGCCGCGCGCTGGTCGGCGGCATGCCGGAGCGCGAGGCCAAGCGCACACTGGAGCGCCTGCGCGCTCACATGGAACGGGTTACTGAAGAGAACTAGTGTAAGGTCAAGCTACAACAGATGTGACCACAGCATCAACACTAGTGAAGAGGATCCAAATCGTGACCGACTTTCTTGATGAGAAGCGCCGAGAGATCACCGACCGGCTGAAGGAGCTCAAGCCCCTCGTGGATGAGTTCAACCGCCTGGAGACGGCCGCCGGGGCCCTGGCGGGTGTGATCGGCTCGGCTGCCGCGGACGCCGGCGCAGCCGTCACCCGTCGCCGTGGACCTGGACGTCCGCGCGGCTCTGCCAGCCGCAAAGCCGCAGCCGCAGCCGCAGCCCCGGCCGCGCCGAAAGCCGCGCGCAAGCCTGGCCGCCCGGCCAAACGTCGCGCCGGACGTCGCAAAGGCAGCGGCACCCGCGCAGCGGAGGCGCTGTCGTTCGTGCAGGGACAGCCCGGGATCACCATCCCCGAGCTGGCCGCCAAGATGGGCATCAAGCAGAACTACCTCTACCGCGTGCTCCCGGGCCTCGAGCAGGAAAACAAGGTAGAGAAGAAAGGCCGCGGCTGGCACCCGAAGTCCTAGCCTCGTTGCAGAATTGAAAAAGGGGGCGCGGTCATCACGACCTGCGCCCCCTTTTCTGTGCTCGCGCTGAGTCTTCTGTGCTCGCGCTTGGAAACTGCGCTGCTAGATCATGCCCTGCTTTGAGACTGTGTCGCGCTCGCCGGTCAGCTCGGCCAGGGAGGCGTCGATCTTGCTGCGGGAGAAGTCGTCCAGGTCAAGGCCCTGGACGATCGAATACTCGCCTCCGGCGCACGTGCACGGGAAGCCGCTGATGAGGCCCTCGGGCACTGCGTAGGAGCCGTCGGATGGGACTCCCATGGAGACCCATCCTCCGTCCGTGCCGGCGACCCAGTCACGAACGTGGTCGATGGCTGCGTTGGCCGCGGAGGCCGCGGAGGATGCGCCGCGCGCCTCGATGACAGCGGCGCCGCGTTTGCCCACGTTGGGAAGGAAGTCGTCTTCGATCCACGCCTGGTCGTCCACCACCACGGCCGCCTGGCGTCCACCGACCTTGGCGTGGAACAGGTCGGGGTACATGGTGGGCGAGTGGTTGCCCCAGACGCCCATCTCGGTGATGTCGCTCACGGGGACGGCCAGCTTGGTCGCGAGCTGCGCGACTGCGCGGTTGTGGTCGAGGCGCATCATCGAGGTGAAGCGCTCGCGGGGGATGTCGGGGGCGTTGTTCATTGCGATCAGGCAGTTGGTGTTGGCCGGGTTGCCCACCACCAGCACCTTCACGTCGGCGGCCGCGACGGCGTTCAGCGCCTTGCCCTGAACTGTGAATATCTCGCCGTTTGCGCTCAGCAGCTCCGCGCGCTCCATGCCCTTGGTGCGCGGACGCGAGCCGACGAGCAGCGCGACGTTCGTGCCATCGAAGGCGTCGGCGGGTCGATCGTGCAGGTCCAGACCGGCGAGCAGCGGGAAGGCGCAGTCGATGATCTCCATGGCCACGCCCTCCAGCGCGCCCATCACCTGGGGGATCTCCAGCAGGCGCAGATCCACCGGCTGGTCGGGCCCCAGCAGCTGGCCGCTGGCGATGCGAAAGACGATGCTGTAGCCGATCTGGCCGGCTGCGCCGGTGACGGTCACTCGTACGGGATTGTTGCTCACGGATTCATCTCCTAATGGGGTGCTGTACGGATAAGGATCGTGTTGTTCGCTACAGGGAGTCTCAGGCGACGGCGCTGCGCAGGTTCTGCTCGATCGACGCGAGGAACTCCTGCGTGGTCAGCCACGGCTGGTCGGGACCGATGAGCAGCGCCAGGTCCTTGGTCATCTTGCCGCTTTCCACCGTCTCCACGCACACGCGCTCCAGCGTCTCGGCGAAGCGGATGACCTCGGGTGTCTCATCCATGCGCCCGCGAGCGGACAGACCGCGCGTCCAGGCGAAGATGGAGGCGATCGGGTTGGTGGAGGTGGGCTTGCCCTGCTGGTGCATGCGGTAGTGACGCGTGACCGTGCCGTGCGCGGCCTCCGCCTCGACCGTCTTGCCGTCGGCGGTCATCAGCACGCTGGTCATCAGCCCGAGCGAGCCGAAGCCCTGGGCGACGGTGTCCGACTGGACGTCGCCGTCGTAGTTCTTGCAGGCCCACAGGTAGCCGCCCTCCCACTTCAGGCAGGCGGCCACCATGTCGTCGATCAGGCGGTGTTCATAGGTGATGCCGGCGGCCTCGAAGTCGCGCTTGAACTCCGCCTCATAGACCTCTTCGAAGATGTCTTTGAAGCGCCCGTCGTAGCGCTTGAGGATGGTGTTCTTGGTGGACAGGTAGACGGGGTATCCGCGATCGAGGCCGTAGCGCAGCGAGGCGCGGGCGAATTCGCGGATGGAGGCGTCGAGGTTGTACATCGCCATGGCTACGCCGCCGCCGGGGAAGTCATAGACCTCCAGCTCGATCGGCTCGCTGCCGTCGGCCGGGGTGTAGGTGAGCGTCAGCTTGCCCTCGCCGGGCACCACCAGGTCGGTGGCGCGGTACTGGTCGCCGAACGCGTGGCGGCCGATCACGATCGGCTTGGTCCAACCGGGCACCAGACGGGGGACGTTGGCGATCACGATCGGCTCGCGGAAGATGACGCCGCCGAGGATGTTGCGCACGGTGCCGTTGGGCGAGCGGTACATCGCCCTGAGGCCGAACTCCCGCACGCGCGCCTCGTCGGGGGTGATGGTCGCGCACTTGACCCCCACTCCGTGCTGCTTGATGGCGATGGCAGCTTCGACGGTGATCTGGTCCTCGGTCTCGTCACGACGCTCGATGCCGAGGTCGTAGTACCTCAGGTCAACGTCCAGATAGGGCAGGATCAACTGCTCCTTGATGAACGACCAGATGATCCTGGTCATCTCGTCGCCGTCGAGCTCCACGACGGGGTTCTTCACCTTGATCTTGGCCATATGGCGGTCCTTGGTCGGGGTGGCCGATGCTATCGCGCGTTTTCGGGAGACACGTGCGCTGGCTGCACACCCAGCCCCGCCGGCGCCGGTCAACGCCGCCGGCAGCAAAGCGAGGGCGCCACACGACAAGGGCGCTCATCTACGACAAGGGCGCTCATCTGCTTGACTTCTCACAATGGCCACCGCCTCGCAAGCCCCGCGCGAGAGCGCAGCGCCGTGGCAGACGCACACGGTCTTCAACCAGGCGCCGCCGCTGGAAGGCGTGGACGTGTTCGCCAGCAACCTGCCGCTGGTGGAGGCGGTGCAGCGCGAGGGCGCCTCGTGGGTGAGCGAGCGAGCCTCGGCGCTCGGCCGCGTGGTGGGGGGCGAGCCGCAGCAGTCCTGGGGCACGCTGGCCAACGAGAACAAGCCGGTGCTGCACACCCACGACCGCTACGGCAACCGCATCGACGAGGTCGAGTACCACCCCGCCTGGCACAAGCTGATGGCGCTCGGCGTCGAGCACGAGCTGCACTCGCTGCCGTGGACCAGCTCGGAGCCCTTCGCGCACACGGCCCGGGCGGCGTTGTACATGACCGCCATGCAGGCCGAGGCGGGCTTCGCCTGCCCGATCACGATGACCTTCGCGGTGGTGCCCGCGCTGCGCGCCCAGCCGGAGCTGGCCGCCGAGTGGGAGCCGCTGATCACCGCGAGCACCTATGACCCGCGACCGATCCCGGCCAGCGAGAAGGGCTCGGCGATCGCCGGCATGTGGATGACCGAGAAGCAGGGCGGCTCGGACGTGCGCGCCAACACGACCGCAGCGACGCCCCTGGGTGGCGGAGGCCCCGGAGGGGAGTACGAGCTGAGCGGCCACAAGTGGTTCTGCTCGGCGCCGATGTCCGACCTGTTCCTCGTGCTCGCCCAGACCGACGAGGGCCTCTCCTGCTTCCTGCTGCCGCGCATCCTCCCGGACGGCTCGCGCAACGCCTGTCACCTGCAGCGGCTGAAGGACAAGCTGGGCAATCGCTCCAACGCCTCTGCGGAGATCGAGCTGCACGGCGCGCTGGCACACATGGTCGGCGAGCCCGGCCGCGGCGTGCGGACGATCATCGAGATGGTCGGGCACACGCGCCTGGACTGCGTGATCGGCGCCGCCGCCGGCATGCGAGCGGGCGTCGTGGGCGCCACCCACCATGCAGCCCACCGAAGCGCGTTCGGCAAGCTGCTGATCGACCAGCCGCTGATGCGCAACGTGCTCGCCGACCTGTGCGTCGAGTCCGAGGCGAGCACCGCACTGGCGATGCGCCTGGCGCGCGCCTACGACGACGCGCACGCCGACGCCGAGGCGGGCATGGACGACAGCGACGCTCAGCTGTTCAAGCGCCTGGCCACGGCGGTCGGCAAGTTCTGGGCCTGCAAGCGCGCCCCCAACCACGCCTACGAGGCACTCGAGTGCCTGGGCGGCAACGGCTATGTGGAGGAGTCGGGGATGCCGCGCCTCTACCGCGAGGCCCCGCTGGCGTCGATCTGGGAGGGCTCGGGCAACGTGATGAGCCTGGACGTGCTGCGCGCGTTGACGCGCTCACCGCGCGCGCTGGAGGTGTTCGTGGCGGAGGTCGAGCAGGCTCGGGGCGCGGACGCGCGCCTGGACGCGGGCGTGCAGAGGCTCAAGGACCAGTTCGCCGACCCGGCCACGCTGGAGACGCGCGCGCGCCGCGTGGTGGAAAGCATGGCCCTGTGCCTGCAGGGCTCGCTGCTGGTGCGCCACGCCCCGCCCGCGGTCGCGGACGCGTTCTGCGCCTCGCGCCTGGCGGGCGACGGCGGACTGGAGTACGGCACGCTGCCGGCGGACACGGACTTCGAGGGCATCATCGCCCGCTCGCGCCCGCAGTCCTAGCCCCCGGACACGGGCCTTCGCCGGCCTACCATTGAGCAATGCCCACCCGCAAGAACCTCCAGCTGGCGCGCATCTTCGGGATCCGCGTCGGCGTGAGCTGGAGCTGGTTCTTCGTGCTGTTCTTCCTGATCTACTACCTCTCGGAATACTTCCACGAGGTGCTGGGCGGCTCGCAGACGACGGCCTACCTGGTGGCCGTGGCGGGCGCGCTGGGCTACTTCGCGTCGCTGATCCTGCACGAGCTCGGGCACGCGCTGGCGGCGCGGCGCCTGGGCATCCCGATCGCGGGCATCGACCTGTGGTTCTTCGGCGGGCTCTCGCAGATGCGCCGCGAGCCGCAGACGGCCGGCGAGGAGCTCAAGGTGGCCGCGGCGGGACCGGCGGTGACGCTCGCGCTGTTCGCCGTCTGCCTGGCGGCGGGCACCGCTGTGGCCAGCAGCGGGCGCTTCACCGACGTGGCGCTGACGCGCCAGGGCTTCATCACCACTCCCGCGCTGGCGCTGATCGGCTGGCTGGGGTTCATCAACGCCCTGCTGTTCGCCTTCAACATGATCCCCGCCTTCCCGCTCGACGGCGGGCGGATCGCCCGCGCGCTGATCTGGTGGCGCACGGGCGATCGCAACCGCGCGACCGTGGCAACAGGGCGCTCGGGGCAGGCGTTCGCGCTGGCGGTCGGTCTGCTGGGGCTGCTCGGCTTCGCCTCCAGCGGCTCGCTGCTGGGCGTGATGACGATGCTGCTGGCGTTCTTCCTCTACCAGGCGGCCGGCGCGGCGGTCGTGCAGGGAGCGCTGGGCAGGCGCATCAAGGACATCACCGTGGCGGACATCATGGACCGCGAGCCCGTGACCATCCCCGCGGAGGCGACGCTGCTGGACGCCCAGGAGCAGTTCTTCCTGCGCTACCGCTGGCCGTGGTTCGCCGTGGTGGACCCGGCCCGCCACTTCCTCGGGGTGGTGCGCCAGCAGCGCGTGGACAGCGAGATCGCCGCGGGACGGCCCGCGCTACCGGTGATCGACGTGCTCGAGGCGGACATGCCGGTGCGCATCGGCGAAGAGGCGCCGCTGGAAACCCTGCTCGGCTCCGAAGGCATCGGGCGGCTGGGGGCGATGGTGGCGGTGGACAGCGACGGCGTCCTGCAGGGCGTGGTCACGCTGGCGCAGGTGCGCCAGGCGCTGCGGCCCGCCCGCACGGCGACCTGAGGCGCGGCTCGCCCGCGCCAGCCTGAGGCGCAGCGCGCCCGCGTTATAGAGTCCCGGGCGCAAGACACGCCGCTTTCGCCAAATCGACTCTCAGGGAGCCATGCCAGCACACGACGTCTTGATCATCGGGGCCGGTCTCGCGGG
>DAINPC010000117.1:0-7222 GCA_036743695.1 Solirubrobacteraceae bacterium
CCCCCCAGCCAGAGCACGGCGGCCGCGCACCAGGCGAGCGAGCCGAGGCCCATCATCGAGTTGTGCGCCGAGGGCGCCATACGGTGCAGGACGACATGGTCGGACAGCAGCACCAGCCCCGCGAGCGTCAGCAGCGCCGGGCCCAGACCGCCGGGAGCGCCGACCAGCGCGACAAGCGCTCCCAGGCCGGCCGCCAGCGGCGCCGCGTAGGACCACCAGCGTCCCAGCGCGACCGCACGCTCGAGGCTCACGAGCGTGCCCAGAAAGCCGAGCGCCATCAGCGGACCATGCACTTCGCTGGCCCTGGTCAGGCCGCTCGGCAGCGACAGGCCGAGAAGGAGCAGCCCGCCCCACAGCCCGGTGAACAGGGCGACGAGCGCCAGCGCCAACAGCGGCGCGCGCCGACGCCGCATGCGCCGGGCGCCGTTCACATCGATCGAAGCTGTTGGGATGCGCTGGGTGCCGTTCACGCCCATCCGAGCTGCTCGCGCGCCGCCTCGCTCATCGCCGTCGGATCCCAAGGCGGCTCCCACACCAGCCTGACAGCGACGCCCCGCACCTGCGACAGCTGCGCCAGACAGGCTCGTATCTGATCATCGAGGAAGCCCCCGAGTGGGCAGCCGGGCGTGGTCAGCGTCATCTCGACGTCGACACTGCCGTCCGCAGCGATGGTCACGTCGTAGACGAGCCCGAGATCGACGATGTTGACCCCAAGCTCCGGATCGATCACCGAGTGCAGCATCTCGAGCACCAGGCCCGCGTCAAGCGGGCGGGTGAGCAGGCCAAGCGCTCCAAGCCGATCATCCACGACCTTGATCTTTTCACACAAAGCCTGTAAAAACAACGAGGCCGTGAGAATCCATCCGACCGACGACGATGACGCGCTCAAGGCAATCACGCCAGTGCTCGCCGATGCGCTGCGCACGCTGGGCGAAAGCGGCCGGCCCGAGACCGCCAACCGGCTCGCCGGACGGGCGTGGGCGGCGCTGCGGCACCGCCATCCCACCGAAGCTCAGCGCGTCAACGCGCTGATGCACCGGCTGGCCCGGATGCCATCCGACCCCAACCACGACCAAGGAGCACCGCAATGCCTGACCCACAACTCGACGTCCGCACCGAGCCGCCCGCCCGCCGCCACGAGCTGATCTTCGACACTTACGGCCAACTCGCCGCGGGCGGCGGCTTTGAGCTCGTCAACGACCACGACCCCAAGCCGCTCTACTACCAGTTCGAGGCCGAGCACGCGGGCCAGTTCACGTGGGAGTATCTCGAGCAGGGCCCCGAGGTCTGGCGAGTACGAATAGGCCGGCCCGCATGAGTCGCGCAGGTCCTAGCCGGCCGTCGCCGAACATCGGCGTCCGACCGGGCGCAGCCGCTCGGCGCCTACGGCGTTCGACGTCACCCCCGCGGCACTGTGGCGCACCCAGGGCGTTAGGGTTTGCGGCGGGGCACGCTATCCCCTCACGTGACATGGAGGCCGCTTGAAAAGCTGGCAGCTCAAGACGCTTGACCTCAAGCCGCGACTACCGGAGATCCTGTCCTCGAGCGATGCCGCGCGCGCGATCGTGCTCGACCTCGCGGCCGGCGAGAGCCTGTCCGACCACGAGGTGCACGAGCGCGCGTGGGTCATCGTGATCGATGGCGCGATCGAGGTCACCACAACCGCCGGCGAGCACGCCGAAGGTGGGCCAGGGCTGCTGATCGAGTTCGCTCCAGCAGAGCGTCACGAGGTTCTCGCGTCCTCGAACGCGCGGCTGTTGCTGATGCTGACCCCGTGGCCAGGCAGTGGCCATCCAGGTGCGATGACGATCCGGGAGAAGCTCTACGCGCGACGCCATGCAGCCAAGCAAAAGCGATGAGAGCGGGGACCGGATTCGCGTGGTTGGGGTCCCGCGCGAACGCGCGGACAGCGACTGGCGCCGCTACGCCGAGGACGTCGGCGTGATCTCTACAGTGGATACGCTGGCGCGTCCGTTGCGGGAGCTGCGCATCTCGGTGACAGACCGCTGCAACTTCCGCTGCTCCTACTGCATGCCCAAGGAGATCTTCGGAGGCGACTTCGTGTTCATGCCCCGGCACGAGTTGCTCACCTTCGAGGAGATCGCCCGCGTCGCCCGCCTGTTCGCCGAGCAAGGCGTCAAGAAGCTCCGCCTGACCGGCGGCGAGCCTCTGCTGCGCAGAGATCTCGAGCGGCTGATCGAGATGCTGGCCGGCACAGATGGGATCGCTGACATTGCTCTGACCACCAACGGTGCCGCCCTCGCGGGGAAGGCGCAGGCCCTCAAGGACGCCGGCTTGACCCGCGTGAGCGTCAGCCTCGACGCACTCGATGACGAGGTCTTCGGCGCCATGAACGATGTCGGCTTCCCCGTCCGGCGTGTGCTCGAGGGAATCGATGCGGCCGCGCATGTGGGACTGCTCCCTGTGAAGGTCAACATGGTGGTCAAGCGTGGCGTAAATGACCACTGCATCCTGGCGATGGCCGGCCACTTCCGCGAGCGCGGGCAGATTCTGCGCTTCATCGAGTACATGGATGTCGGGAGCACGAACCGCTGGAACCTGGACGAGGTGCTCCCGGCGGCGGAGATCCACGCGATGATCGACGCCAGGTGGCCGCTCGAGCCGCTCGCGCCAAACTATCCGGGCGAGGTTGCCACCCGCTACCGCTACCGCGACGGGGCCGGTCAGATCGGCGTGATCGCCTCGGTCACCCAGCCGTTCTGCGGGGGCTGCACGCGTGCCCGGCTGTCCGCCGACGGCAAGCTCTACACGTGCCTCTTTGCCGCCAGCGGGCACGATCTCCGCGCCGAGCTGCGCGGCGGAGCGCCCGACCAGCAGCTCGCCGAGCGCATACGCTCGGTGTGGTCCACTCGGGCCGACCGCTATTCGGAGACGCGCGCAAACGAGAGCGCGCCCCTGGAGAAGATCGAGATGTCCTACATCGGCGGCTGATGCGCCTCCGGCGAGCGTGATCGCGTCATCGCTCGATCAGTCGCGTGGCGGTGGCCTTCCAGGAAGCAGAGACCTGTGATCCGACTGCAAGCCCCAGGCTGCGCGCAGAGGTCTGGGTGACCTCCGCGACGAGCGGCTGGGAGGCATGGAGGCCGACCCTCACCCGGTTGCCCACGGTGGTCACCGACACTACTTCGGCGAGCAGGTGGTTCTGGGCCGAACCGACCGCGGGAGCCCGGGGGGGCTCGATGACGATCTCCCACGGGTAGATGCTGACGGCCACCGGTCCGCTCGCCGGTGTCGTTGCCTTGACCTCACCGCCACCGTCGAGTGCCACGGAGGTCAGGCCGTCCGCCGCCGGGCGGGCGACGCCGTTGAGCACCACCGCTCCGGTGAGGCTCGCGACGAAGGCGGATCGCGGTTCGGCGGCCAGATCGCTCGCGGTGCCCCGCTGGATGATACGGCCGTGATCGATCACGGCGACCTCATCGCCGAGGAGCGCGGCGTCGGCGAAGTCGTGGGTCACCAGCATCGTTGGTGTATCGATCTCCCCCAGGACCGTGGCGATCTCGCGGCTTGCGATCGCGCGTGTCCGCGCGTCGAGCGCCGACAGCGGCTCGTCGAGCAGCAACGCGCTGGGCTTGCGGATGAGGGCTCTCGCGAGCGCAACGCGCTGGCGCTCGCCACCGGAGAGCGTGCCCGGGCGCACATTCGCGCGCTTGGAGAGACCGAAGCGCTCGAGCATCTCCAGCGCGAGCTGCCGCCGCTCCCGGCGTGGCACCTCGCGCAGGCCGTAGGCGACGTTGCGCCACGCGGAGAGATGGGGGAACAGCGCATAGTCCTGGGAGACGTAGGCGCAGCGCCGCCGCTCGGGCGGGCGGTGGATGGCGTGCTCGGTGTCCGACCAGACATCCTCGCCGCAGCTGATGCGGCCCCGGTCCGCCTTGGCGACGCCGGCGATCAGCCTCAGGAGAGTGGTCTTGCCCGCTCCCGAGGGCCCGGTCAGCGCCAGGCAGCGGCCGGCCGTGACCTCGACGCTCACGCACAGGTCGAGCCCGCCGACGGCCAGCACGACCTCAGCGCGCAGCATTGCCGAGGGCGGCTGAGCCTGAGAGGATCTTCACGGACAGCAGCAGCGCCGCGGAGACGGCCACGAGGACCGCGGCGAGCGCAAGGGCCCCGGGGAGGTTGCTGGAGAACTGGCCGTAGATGGCCAGGGGCGCCGTCTGGGTGATGCCCTGATAGGACCCGGCGAAGATCAGTGTCGCCCCGAACTCCCCCAGCGCCCTGCCCCAGGCCAGTGCGAGACCCGCCATGAGACCCGGCAAGGCGACCGGAACGGCCACCTTCAGGAACGTGCCCGCCTCGCCCACGCCGAGCGTGCGCGAGGCGTCCAGCAATGAGGTCTCGACCGCCCCGAAGGCGGATTGAGCCTGGCGCAGGTGGAAGGGCGCGGCCACGAACGTCAACGCTACGACGACCCCTGCGGTCTGCACCACCAGCGCGACGTGAGCGTCCCGGAGCACTCCACCGAGAATCCCCTCGGGCCCGAGCGCGGCGAGCAGTCCGATCCCGGCCACGGCAGGTGGCAGGACGAGCGGGAGCTCGAGGAGCGTCTCCACCACGGCCTTGCCGGGGAAGGTCCGCGTCGCCAGCAGGAACGCGGCCGGCGTGCCGACGAGGACGATCATCGCGACAGCGATCATCGAGGTCTCCAGGCTCAGCCTCAACGCGTCCGTCGCGGTCGGTTCACCGAGGCTGGCCATCAGCTGTCCCGGCCCGGTGTTGAGGAAGATCGCCACCACCGGCAGCACGAGGAAGCTCAGCGCGATCGCCAACGCGATCCCGAGCAGCACTCCGAACCAGGGCGGGCGTTTCACCTCGCCGGCGGCGGCAGGAGCCCCGCCTGCGCCAGATCCTGCTGCCCAGGCCCGTGCAGCAGACCCTGGACGAACGCCTGGGCCTGCGTCTGATGCTGGGTGCCCCTGACGATCGCGACACCGTAGGCGACCTGTGGCTGGAGGGCGTCTGGCAACCGGATCGCCTTGATCTTGCCCCCGGCGGCTTGGACGTCGGTGGCGTAGATGAAGCCCGCATCGACCGCACCCTCGGTCAGCTTGCCCACGATCCCGGTGACCTCCGGCTCTTCGTCGCGGACGTTTGCGATCACTGCCTTCTCCAGGCTCGGCGGGAGCCTGGAGAGCACCGTGCGCGTGTAGGAGCCGATCGGGACCGTTTGCGATCCGATCGCCAGCGTGAGGCCCGGCTTGGCCAGCTCGGCGATGCTGTTGATCTTGCTCGCGCCCGCCGGCACAGCCAGGACCAGCCGGTTGGACGCGAACACGACCGGCTTCTCCACCAGGCCCTTCGCATAGAGCTGGTTCGGCAGCTTCAGGTTTGCCGAGGCGAACAGGTCGGGCTTGACGCCCAGCTCGATCTGGGCGGCCAGCTGATCGGACCCGGCGAAGGAGAAGCGGACGGGACGCTGCCCGGCGTTGGCGAGCTGTCCTCCGTAGCGCGAGAAGGCGCTCTGCAGCGAGGCCGCCGCGGCGACGATCAGACTGCCCCCGCGCGAGCCACCAGATGCGCTCCCGCTGCCACCGCTGCCACCGCACGCCGAGAGGCCGATCACGCATGCGGCGAGCATCCAAGCCAGGAGACGTCGCTCGTTCATCTGCTCTCGCGCGGCGTCTCGATCATCACGGAGGTCGCCTTGACCGTCGCCGTCGCCTGGACCCCTGGCGCCAGGCCCAGCTCCTGCACCGAGTCGCGCGTGACCGCCGCTGTCACGAGGAAGGGGCCTGCCTCGATCTCCACCAATGCCATCACTCCATCCACCTCGACAGAACGGACGACGCCGTCGAAGCGGTTGCGCGCCGACAGCCGGGCGCCGGTCTGGTGTCGGTGGGGACGACTGGTCAGCCGCTGCACCTCCCCAGCCGGCACCACGCGGCGGTTGCGATCGTCCCTATGCGTATGCAGCTTGCCCGCACGATCCCACCGGCGAAGCGTGTCCACGCTCACGCCAATGGCCTTTGCCGCCTCGCCCAGAGTCAGATCGCCGGTCATCTGCCTAAGTATTGCATAGGCAAAATGCCGGGCACAGGGTCTGTCAGCTGAGCCAAACGAAGAAGCCCGGCTCTCGCGGGGCTTCCTTGCGTCTCCCTGCATCGCTCGTGACCTGCGGCGGAGAGATCGCTCGCCGGCATCGCCCCCGTCCCCAGGAGCCCCCCCGAAGAATCGGCGCATCCCCCACCGCCGGCAACACGGTAGAAAGCGGCATGTCCAACCGGAGGATCCAGGTGGCCGCGCTCGCGTCCACGCCCATCAAGGGCCTTCGCGTAGCTGCGCGCTCGCGGGTCATGCTCGAGCGAGGTGGAGTGCGCTGCGACCGCCGCTTCTATCTCGTGGACGAGGACGCGCGCATGGTCAACGGCAAGCAGCTCGGCGCGCTCAACACCGTCACGGCCGACCTCGACGAGCGCGAGCAGCGCCTGACGTTGACCTTTCCCGGTGGCGAGACGATTGCGGGCGCGATCGAGTTGGGAGAGACGCTGCAGAGCAGCTTCTTCTCCCGGTCTCGGCCCGCGCGGATGCTGCTCGGCCCGTTCTCCTCAGCGTTGTCCGAGCACGTCGGGCGATCGCTGCGACTCGTCGCACCAGCGGATGGCTCCGCGGCCGTCGACCGCGGCGAGCAGGGGGCGGTGAGCTTGATCTCCCGAGCCTCGCTCTCTTCCCTGGCGCGGGTGGCGGGGAAGGATGAGATCGACGCCCGTCGCTTTCGCATGTCGATCGAGGTGGCCGGGACCGATCCCCACGAGGAGGATGGCTGGATCGAGCGGGAGCTGACGATCGGAGCGGCAAGGATCGTCCTGCACGGGCACGTCGGACGCTGCATCGTGACCAGCAGACACCCCGACAGCGGCGAGGTCGACCTCGCGACGCTCGATCATCTGCGCGCGTATCGAAGCAGCGCTTCCACGACCGAGCCACTCGCCTTCGGCGTGTACGGCTCGGTGGAGCGACCCGGCATCGTGCGCATCGGCGATGCAGTGAAGATCGTGCAACGAACGCCAACGTCGTGGCGACGCTCGCGCCGTTGATCGGCCTTGGGGGCGCGTCCTACGCGCTCGTACGACGAGCTTGTGGCTCACTCACGGGCGCGAGCTTGCCAGTCAGCTCGCTTGTGCAGGTATCCGGGCGGTAGTACACCAGCGATCTGCTCGAGCACCTCGAGCCACTGCAGGGCCGACTTGAAGTGGCCACCGGC
>DAINPC010000118.1:0-7198 GCA_036743695.1 Solirubrobacteraceae bacterium
CCTCGATGATGATCGCGCGCTTGGTCACGTCCACGACCTTGCCGCGGAAGATCTCAGCGATCTGCATCAGCTCGCCGCGCTGCACGCCGTCGGCGGTGACCTTGAACAGCGCCAGCTCGCGCGCGACCGTGTCGGCGGGCTCCAGATCGCGGATCTTCAGCACGTTGATCAGCTTGTGCAGCTGCTTGGTCACCTGATCGATCGGGTGCAGGGCGCCGTCCACGGTGAGGGTGACGCGCGAGATCTGCACGTCCTCGGTCGGGCCCACGGTGAGCGTCGAGATGTTGAAGCCGCGCCTGGCGAACAGGCCCGCGATGCGGGTGAGCACGCCCGACTTGTTTTCCACGAGGATCGACAGCACGTGCTTGCGGCCCGTGCGCATGTCGGTGGCCGCGTGCAGCTCCTCGAGGCTGAGCGGCGCCTTGGCTCCCGGTTCGCCCATGACCGCGCTCACCCGACCATCTCGCGGGCTGCACTGCCGGCGGGGATCATCGGGTAGGTGTTCTCCTCGCGCGTGACGCGGACATCCACCAGCACCGGACCGTCGATGGCTATGGCGCGCTTGAAGTCCTCGACCAGCGTGTGCTTGTCGGTGAAGCGCATGGCCGTCACGCCGTAGGCCTCGGCGAGCTTGACGAAGTCGGGGAACTCGCCCATGTCCACGTGGCTGTATTTCCCGTCCCAGAACAGCTCCTGCCACTGGCGGACCATGCCGAGATAGCCGTTGTTCATGATGAACACCTTGATCGGGATGTTGTTCTGCGCGCACGTGGCGAGCTCCTGGGCGTTCATCTGCACGGACCCGTCGCCGGCGATGCAGCACACCAGCCGCTCGGGTGCTCCGACCGCGGCCCCCATCGCGGCGGGCAGCCCGAAGCCCATCGTGCCCAGGCCGCCCGAGTTGATCCAGCGGCGCGGCGCGGGGAAGTCGTAATACTGCGCCGCCCACATCTGGTGCTGGCCGACGTCGCTGGTGACGATCGCCTCGCCGCCGGTGGCCTGATAGAGCGCCTGGACCATGAACTGCGGCTTGATCTCCGCGTCGGCGCTGTCCTCATAGGCGAGCGGGTGCTTGGCTTTCCAGCCGTCGATGCGACTCCACCACGCATCCAGGCGCGCCGGTACCGGGCCGATCGCGCGGTACTCGACCAGCAGCTTGGCGAGCACGTGCTTGGCGTCGCCCACGATCGGGATGTGGGCGGCGACGTTCTTTGAGATCTCAGCCGGATCGACGTCGATGTGGATGAACTTGGCGCGCGGGGCGAACTCGGACAGCTTGCCCGTGATGCGGTCGTCGAAACGTGCTCCGACGGCGCAGATCAGATCGGCCTCGTCCATGGCGTAGTTGGCCGCGCGCGTGCCGTGCATGCCGAGCATCCCCAACCACTGCTCGTGCGGCGCCGGAAAGGCGCCCAGGCCCATCAGCGTGCAGGTCACGGGGAAGCGGTCGCAGGTGGCGAACTCGGTCAGCTCGGCGGACGCCTCCGCGTTGACCACGCCGCCGCCGGCGTAGATCACCGGGCGCTGCGCGGAGGCCAGCGCCTTGGCCGCCTGGCGGATCTGCTTCTGGTTGCCCTCCACTTTCGGCTGATAGCCGGGCAGGCGCACGTCGGAGACGGGCTCGTAGTCGATCTCCGCGCGTGAGATGTCCTGGGGGATGTCTACGAGCACCGGTCCCGGGCGCCCCGTGCTGGCGACGTAGAAGGCCTCGTGGATCGCGCGGGGGATCTCCTGCGGGTGCTGGATCATGAACGAGTGCTTGACCACGGGCATGGTGATCCCGATCGTGTCCGCCTCCTGGAAGCCGTCGGTGCCGAGCAGGTCGGTGCGCACCTGCCCGGTGATGAACACCACGGGCACGGAGTCCATCATCGCGTCGCAGATCGGGGTGATCAGGTTGGTGGCTCCCGGCCCGCTGGTGGCGAACGCCACGCCGACCTTGCCGGTGGCCTTGGCATAGCCCTCGGCGGCGTGGCCGCCGCCGGCCTCGTGGCGGACGAGTATGTGGCGGATCCCCCCGTCCACGAAGGCGTCGTAGGTCGGGAGGTTGGCGCCGCCGGGCAGGCCGAAGACGACATCCACGCCCTCCGCCTTCAGACACTCCATCAAGGCATCCACTGCCCGCATCTCACCGCCTCCTTCCTTCGCTCAGGGGGAAAAATGCCAGTGTACCAGCGGGTTTACGGCCGGCTTTAGGAGGATCCGATCCCGACTCCGATGGCGAGCACGATCACGCCGCCGACGGTCACCACCAGCAGCGAGGAGCGCATCGAGACCTCCAGGAAGCGTTTCCTGATCCAGGCGATCGTGAACAGCTCGACGGCGACCACGATCCCGGCCACCAGCAGCGCTTTGTTGACGTTGGAGATCAGGAACGGCAGCGTGTGGAACAGCCCGCCGACGGTGGTCATCCCGCCGGTGATCGCGCCGCGCACGATCGCCGAGCCGCGCCCGGTCTGCTCGCCGGTGTCCGACAGCGCCTCCGACCAGCCCATGCTGACCCCGGCTCCCAGTGCGACGGACAGGCCCACCAGCAGCGCGGTGTGCGAGTTGGAGGCCAGCGCCGCGGCGAAGATCGGGGCGAGCGAGGAGACGGTGCCGTCGATCATCCCGACCAGCGCGGGCTGGACCACGCGCAGCACGAAGTCGCGCTCGCTCTCGAAGCCCGCGCGGTGGATCCAGCGCGCCAGCAGCGTGTCCCCGGGTTGCGGGGCGATGTTCATCCGAGTGCTCATGACACCGGGAAGGGTAGGGCAAGCATCCGGCTTAGGGCGGCCGAAATTGGGCTTAGGGCAGCCGAAATTGGGCTTAGGGCAGCCGAATCAGGACGGCCACACGCGGCCGGTCGCGGGGATCGCGGTGAGCGCCCCTAGCGGGTGGGCGCGGCGGGCGTGCGCTCTCGTTGGCCGATCCTTGATCGGTCCGGCGCGATGGCGAGATCGGGGAAGTCCAGCTCGGTCCCGCAGCGCGTGCACAGCGCGTCGTAGATCTTTGTCACCCGGCCGCAGTTGGGGCAGCTGCGGCGCAGCTCGTCGCGCTCGAAGCGGTATGCGACGGCCGCCAGCAGGCCGAAGAACGGCACCAGCGCGGAGATCAGGAACCACAGCAGGAAGGAGCTGCCCTTGATCCTGCCGATCACCCCACCGGCGAGGCCGAAGCAGACGGCGATGATGACGTAGGCCATCGCCGCGCCGTGTCCTACAGGAGCACGCGCAAGGCCCACACGACGGCCACGACCGCAACGACGAGGATCAGCGTGCTGAACAGGAACGAGATCACGTGCCCGATCACGCCCAGCAGCAGCCATACGCCGACCAGAACCACGAGCGCCGCGACGACGGTGCGGCCAAAGGACCTGTTCGATGACTCGTTCATGCCAACCAGCTTAACGACAATGCGGCCGAGCGACAATGCGGCCGAGCAGGAAGTGCAACCCCTGCCCGGCCGCATGTCCGGAGCGCCGGCCGAGGGAAGCCGGCACGTGGATGTGAGGGACGATCGCTACATGCGCCCCAGCCGGCCGAGCTCGCGGGCGATCCGTGCCGTCGAGATGTCCGTACCGCTCAGGCCTGCGCGCTGGCGTCCCGCGCCCTGCCCGACGCTGGTGAGCTTGTAGCGACGGATTCGGGGTCCGTGGGGCGCCCCGTCCGCCGACTCCTCGGGCAGCAGGATGAACCGCCGTGGAGGTGAGACGCTCGAGTTGGCTGCTGACCGGTTCATGCTGAGCATATTGGCGCGCCAGCGGCCAGTTGCCTTGGGCCAGAAGTCCAAAATGTCGCGCGCGGGCGTCTCTTGAGTGTGTGGAGAGCGCGCTCGGCCCGCGGAAGCCGAAGCCACCGGCTGGGCGCTCAGCTCCCGATCTGCTCGTGGATCAGGCGGGAGACCTCCGTTCCCTCGGCGCGGCCCTTGGTCTCGCGCATGACGTGCCCGACGATCGGCCCGATCGCCTTGGCGTTGCCCTGGCGCACCCGCTCGGCGGCGTCGGCGTTGGCGGCGATCGCCGCGGCGACCACCACTGCGAGCTGATCGGAGCCCTCGATCGCGGCGAGCCCCTCCGCCTCGACGATCGCCTGCGGCTCGCCGCCGTCCGCGATCAGCCTGTCTAGCACCTGGCGCCCGGCGCCGACGCTCACGCGCTTGGCCGCCACCAGTCCGACCAGCGCGGACAGCGCTCCCGGGCTCACCAGCGAGCTGGACGGGTCCTCCTGGCCATCGGGCAGGCGGGCGCTCAGCTCGCCGGCGACCCAGTTGGCGAGCGCCTGCGCGGGCGCGGCCGGGTCGGCGGACGCTGCGAGCGCGGCCTCGAAGAAGTCGCCCAGCTCGCCGCGGAAGGCCAGCGTCTGCGCGCTCTCGGGGCTCAGCCCCAGCTCGCGCTCCAGGCGCTCGGCGCGGTCGGCGGGCAGCTCGGACATGGCCGCGCGCGCGGCGTCGAGCATGTGCCGCTCGATCGCCACCGGCACCAGGTCGGGCTCGGGGAAGTAGCGGTAGTCGTGCGCCTCCTCCTTGGAGCGCAGCGACGTGATCGCGCCCGAGCCCGGATCGAAGTGCAGCGTCTCCTGGACGACCCGCCCGCCGCCGAGCAGGATCTTCTGCTGGCGCGCGATCTCCGCCCTGGTGCCGCGCTCGATGAAGCGGAAGGAGTTCATGTTCTTCAGCTCCGTCTTGACGCCCAGCCGGTCGGAGCCGGAGGGGCGCAGCGAGATGTTGGCGTCGCAGCGCAGCGAGCCCTCCTCCATGTTCACGTCGCTGACGCCCAGCCCGCGCAGCGTGCTGCGCAGCAGCTTCAGCCATTCGCTGGCCTGCTCGGGCGAGCGCAGGTCGGGCTCGGTGACGATCTCCGCCAGCGGCGTGCCACCGCGGTTGAAGTCCACGATGCTCGCGTCCGAGCCGTGGATGCGCCCGCTGGCGCCGACGTGGATCAGCTTGGCCGCGTCCTCCTCCAGGTGCACGCGATGGATGCGCACGCCGCCCAGCGCGCCTCCCAGGCACAGCGGCTCGTCGTACTGGGAGATCTGATAGCCCTTGGGAAGGTCGGGATAGAAGTAGTTCTTGCGGTGGAATATCGAGCGCGGCGCCAGCTCCGATCCGAGCGCCAGCCCGATCATCAGGCCGAAGTGCACCGCCCGCGCGTTGGCCACCGGCAGGCTGCCGGGCAGCCCCAGGCAGACGGGACACGTGCGCGTGTTGGGCGGCTCGCCGAAGGACAGCTCGCAGCCGCAGAACATCTTGGTGGCGGTCGCCAGCTGCACGTGGATCTCCAGTCCGATCACCGCCTCCAACGCGTCCGCGTCGGCGCCGGGCGCGGTGGCGCTCTGCTGTGCCTGCTCAGACACGCGCCGGGCTCCCGTCGAAGCCGAGCGCCAGCTCGAAGGCGTGCGCGGCGTCGAGCAGCCGGTTCTCGCTGAACGCCGGGCCCGCGATCTGCAGGCCGACGGGAAGCCCGTCGCTGAGGCCGCAGGGGATCGAGATGGCGGGTATCCCCGCCAGGGACATGGGCACGGTGCAGTAGTCGTTGAGGTACATCGCCAGCGGATCGCCGGTCTTCTCGCCCAGCGCGAAGGCGACGGTGGGCGCGGTCGGGGTGAGGATGAGGTCCACCTCCGAGAAGGTCTTCCTGAAGTCCTCCGCGATCTTGGTGCGCACGCGCTGGGCGCGCCCGTAGTAGGCGTCGTAGTAGCCCGAGGAGAGCGCGTAGGTGCCGAGCATGATGCGGCGCTTGACCTCCGCCCCGAAGCCGTCGTGGCGGGTGCGCGTGTACATGTCCAGCAGATCGTCGGCTCCCTCGGCGCGCAGGCCGTAGCGAACGCCGTCGAAGCGTGCCAGGTTGGAGGACGCCTCCGCGGGGGCGATCACGTAGTAGGCGGAAAGCGCGTGCGGGGCGTGCGGCAGGCGCACCTCGCGGATCTGCGCGCCGAGCTCCTGCGCACGCGCGAGCGCGGCCTGAAAGGCGGCGAGCACACCCGCTTCGATCCCCTCTCCGGTCAGCTCCTCGGGGACGCCGAGCGTGATCCCGTCGAGCCGCTCGGCGCTGGGCAGCTCGATCGCGTGCGGAAACTGCAGCGAGGTGGCGTCGCGCGGGTCACGGCCGACCATCTGCGAGAACAGCAGCGCCGCGTCGCGAACATCGCGCGTGAGCGGCCCGGCCTGGTCGAGCGAGGAGGCGAAGGCGATCATGCCGTAGCGCGAGACCGCGCCATAGGTCGGCTTCAGCCCGACGATCCCGCACAGCGCGGCGGGCTGGCGGATCGAGCCGCCGGTGTCGGTGCCCAGCGCCCACGGCGCGAGGCCCGCGGCCACGGCGGCCGCGCTCCCGCCCGAGGAGCCGCCGGGAACGCGCGTGCGCTCCCACGGGTTGCGCACGGGCCCATAGGCGGAGCTCTCGTTGGAGGAGCCCATGGCGAACTCGTCCTGGTTGGTCTTCGCCAGCAGGCTCGCGCCGGCGCTCCTCAGGCGCGAGACGACCGTGGCTGTGTAGGGCGGCAGGTAGCCCTCCAGTATCCGCGATCCGGACTGGCTGGGCACGCCCTCGGTGCAGAACAGGTCCTTGACCGCCAGCGGGACGCCAGCCAGCGACCCCTGCGGCGTCTCGCCACCCGGCGAAAGCTCCTCGGCCACCCATGTGAAGCAATTCAGGCCCTCCCCCCCGGCCGCGCGATCGGCGGCGGCGCGCTGGCGATAGACGTCGAACAGCTCAGCCGCCGAGAGCGACCCGTCGCCGATCGCGGCGGCCGCCCCGAAGGCCGACAGCTCGAGCATGTCCGTCGCGCTCATGCTTGCGGGCTGGGAACTAGGAATCCGCTGCCGCTGACAGCGGGCGCCTGCGCGAGCGCGACCTCGCGCGGCAGCGACGCGCGCGGCTCGTCGGGGCGCAGCGCGCCCGTGACCTCGACCACGTGCGAGGTGGGCGCCACGTCGGCCAGGTCGAGCTCGCCGATGCGGGCGATGTGGTCCAGCACGGCCGACAGCTGGCGCGCCATCGGCTCGATCTCCTCCTCGCTCAGCGCCAGGCGGGCCAGCCGGGCAACGTGCAGGACCTCGTCGCGTTCGATCACGGAGGGCATTCTACGGGGCGCCCTGGGCGCCCCGTAGAGCGAAGCTCCTGGCTGCTACTGAGCGGGCGGGCCCTCGCCGGAGGACGCCGGGCTGGCGGGCGGCGGTATCGGTGGTCCCGCCGACGGCGCGGAAGGCGCAGGCGGCG
>DAINPC010000119.1:0-2922 GCA_036743695.1 Solirubrobacteraceae bacterium
TCGCCGCTCTCCGCGGGCACGCACTCGCTGCTGATCGGCGGGGCCAGCCTCGTGCGCGGAGCGCAGGACGTCATCGAGCTGCTCGGACCGCTCGGCGGCGCGCGCTCCCCGGGTGACACGACGACGGGCGAGCACGCGGAACTGGAGCCGAGGCTGAGGACAATCCTGGATCGGGTCGGCGCCGGCGGCGACACCCCCGACAAGCTTGCCGGGAATGACCGAGATGGCGGCGAGGTGCTGCTGGCGCTCAGCGAGCTGGAGCTGATGGGGCTGCTGGCGCGCGGCGACGGCGGGCGCTACGTCCCGTGCCACCCGCTGCCCACCGCCGAGAATCGCCCTCGCTGCCCCGGCGGCGATCCGCCGACGGCCGCACTGCCGTGCACTCGCGTGCCTGGCGCGAAAAGCGGATGAAGGTGTGTGGTTGCAGCTCATAGTGGACTGATGTCTCGGGAGATACTGGACACCGACGAAAGAGCAAGCTCCACCACATAGATCTCGGCAGAGCCCACAAGGGCCAAACGGTCAAGCTCCTCATCGCCGATCAGAGCATCCGCGTGATCACCCTCGACGGCCAGCTGATACGCGAGCTAACGCTCGACCCGAGCCGCGACTACCATCCCCTCACACACCCCTAAACTGCCCAGGATCTCCCGAGACACATGTCCGGGATCTCCTGAGACACAACAAGAAGCGGATGAAGGGATTCGAACCCTCGACCTTCGCCATGGCAAGGCGACGCTCTAGCCAGCTGAGCTACATCCGCGAGGTGCGCTCATTCTAGCCTCCGCCGCCACGGGGCGTCCACGGGAGCTGGGAGCCGCTCAGAGCGGCCGTCGCGCGCGCACCTGGTAGACGGCCGTGAGCCCCGTATCGAAGCCGTGCCGGGCCGCGCGCAGATACAGCCGCCAGACGCGGGTGCGCTCGACGCCCGCCAGCCGCTCCGCCTCCTCGAGGCGCTCGTCCAGGTGCCGCGCCCAGTGGCGCAGGGTCTCCGCGTAGTCCTCGCGGAAGCCCTCCGCGTGCTCGGTGTGAAAGCCCGCGCGCTCCAGCGCCAGCTGTATGCGGGACAGCGGCAGCGGCTCGCCGTCGGGGAACACGTAGCGCGTGGAGAACAGATCCTCGAGCGGCTCCGCCGCGGGGTCGAGCGCGGCGATCGCATGATTCAGCAGCAGCCCACCGGGCCGCAGCAGCGCGAACAGCGACCGCCCGTACACGTCGATCTGGCTGTCACCCACGTGCTCCGCCATGCCGATGCTGGCTATCGCGTCGAATGAGGAGCGCTCGAGCGTGCGGTAGTCCGCCACGCGGATCTCCACCTGCTCCTCCATGCCCGCCTCTGCGACCTTTGCCCGCGCGAGCTCCGCCTGCGGCCCGGAGAGGGTGATGCCGAGGACGTTCACGCCGTGCTCGCGCGCAGCGTGGATCGCGAAGCTGCCCCAGCCGCAGCCCACGTCCAGCACCCGCATCCCCGGCGCCAGCTCCAGCTTGCCCGCGACCATCTCCAGTTTGGCGCGCTGGGCCTGCGCCAACGTCTGCGCCCCATACGAGAAGATCGCGCAGCTGTAGGTCATGGACTCGTCCAGGAACAGCGCGAAGAAGTCGTTGCCGACGTCATAGTGGTAGCGGACCGCCGCCGCGTCGCGCTCGGTGCTGTGGCGCGGTCCGCGCAGGACCAGCTCGAGGCTCGGGCGGCGCGGCAGCCCGCCCGGCGCAGCCGCCGCGACCATCGCCAGCCCCAGGCGCGCGCGCTCGGCCAGGCTGAGCTGTGGCGGCTCCCAGGAGTCCACCACCTGGAACGCGCCGTCGAGATCGTCAACCGCCAGCGAGCCATCCACATAGGCGCGACCGATGCCCAGCGTCCCTGGTGCGGAGAGGAAGTGCGCGAGCGCCGCCGGCCGGCGCATGAAGAACGTGGGCGCCTGCGCCACCGTGGCCGGGACGGTGCTGCCGTCCCAGAAGCGCACGTTGAAGGGCCGCGACGGGAGGAGTCGCCGCAGCTCGCGGCTGAGGGGAGCACTTGCGCGGAACAACGCCACGCGCCCTACCATCGCAGATGATCGCTAGCCCTTGAAGGTCGAGCGCCCCGCATCGCCGAATGGCTCGTCGCGCTCGCGCACCGCCTCGCGGAACCCCGCCTCCGCGGCGCGCTGCTGGAAGGCATAGCCCTCGGGGGTGTGGCGGGTGATTCCGTCGAAGACCGTGCCCAGCACCTGGGTGGCGTGCAGGCCCTGGGCGTCCAGGGTCTGGTTGACCAGCAGCTTCATCAGCATCAGCTGGTTGACCGGCATGCGCGCGATCCGTTCGAGCAGGATCTCCGTCCGCGCCACCAGCTCATCGGCCGGCGGCGCCTCGATCGCAAGGCCCCACTCCAGTGCCTCCGTGCCCGACAGCGAGTCGCCCGTGAACAGCAGCCGCTTGGCGCGCTGCGCACCGATCCTGTGAGCCCACAGCGCCGTCGTGGGCGAGCCCCAGACGCGCGCCGGCGGGTAGCCGATCTTGGCGTCCGCGGCGATCACCAGCAGATCCGAGCAGAGCGCCATGTCCGTGCCGCCCGCCACGCAGAAGCCGTGCACCATGCACAGGACCGGCTTGCCGCAGTTGAACAGGCTCATGAAGCCGCGGACGTTGCGGCTCATCATCGCGTAGTCCACCGCCGGATCCCACGTCGCGCGGGGGTCGTGGTTGGCTGCGATCACCGCCGGATCGATCGGCGAGCCGCTCACCCCCACCTCCTCCGTCACCGCCACGCTACCCATCCCCTCCGCGCTCTCCACCAGGTCATAGCCGCCGCAGAATCCCGAGCCGCTGCCGGACAGCAGCAGGACGTGCACATCCGGATCCAAGTCGGCGCGCTCCACGCATTCGACCAGCTCGCCTATGAGGCGCTGCGTGATCCCGTTCCCGCGCTCGGGGCGATCGAGC
>DAINPC010000119.1:3022-7180 GCA_036743695.1 Solirubrobacteraceae bacterium
CATGCCCAGCGATCACGCCTACTCCAAGCTGTCCATGTCGATGCCCGCCGGCCTGCTGCGCACGCTCGGCAAGCTCAACGTGCCCATCTACCGCCTGACGCGGGGACGGGTGATGGGCAAGATCGGCAACGCGCCCGTGCTGCTGCTCACCTCCACCGGCCAGCGCTCTGGAGCGCCGCGGACGGCGCCCGTGCTCTACCTCGCCGACGGCCAGCGCGTGATCGTGATCGGCTCCAACGCCGGCAACACGCGCGCGCCCGCCTGGTCGCACAACCTCAAGGCCAACCCCGACGCCGAGGTGCAGATCCGCGGCGAGCGCCGCAGCGTGCGCGCGCGGGTGGCCGAGGGCGAGGAGCGCGCGGAGCTGTGGCGGAAGATGAACGCCCAGTACGCCGGCTTCGAGGACTACGACGAGCGCACATCGCGCGACATCGCCGTGTTCGTGCTCGATCCCCGCTAGCGCTTGGCGCGCCGGCGCCGCTCCACCAGCACCGACACGACGCACACGGCGAGCAGCACACCCGCCACCACCGCCGCTATAGCCAGGCCCGGCGTCGCCAGCAGCAGCACGATCGCGCCGAGCACGCCCAGCGCCAGATCCAGCCTCAGCAGCCGCCGGCGGCGGTCCGCCTCACGGCGGCGGGCGCGCAGCAGGGAGATGTCGCGCGGCTCGGACCCCGCGGGCATCGCGGGCATCGCGGGCGCCGCGGGCGTCGCGGGTCCCCCGGCGGCAGCCGAGCGCCGTTGCGGGCGCTGCCGCGACGGGCGCGTGGCGCTCATTGCTCGAGGCGGCGGAACAGTGGACGCGGAAGCATTCTCATCACCAGCATCACCAGCCGCAGCGCCCGCGGCGCCCAGATCGTCTGCGCGCCGCGGTCGAGGCCGTCCACGACAGCGTCCGCGACCGCCTCCGGCGTGCTCGCCAGCGGCGCCGGGTCCAGGCCGCGGGTCATCCGCGTGTGGACGAAGCCGGGGCGAACCACCAGCACGCGCACGCCCTGCTCGTGCAGGTCATCCGCCAGACCCTGGGCGAGCGCGTCCAGGCCGGCCTTGGACGCGCCGTAGACCGCGTTGGCGCGCCGCGGGCGCTCGGCGGCGACCGAGGAGAGCACCACGATCGTGCCGCCGCCCTGCTCGCGCAGGCGCCGCGCCGCATGGATCAGCAGGGAGCCGGCGCCCACCAGGTTGACCTGCATCACTTCCACCGCGCCCGCCACGTCCTGCGGCAGGCCGCCGCGCTCGCCGAGCACCCCCACGGCCAGCACCACTATGTCCGCGCCGCCCAGCTCCGTGAACGCGCGCTCCACGCACTCCGCGTGGCGATCGGTCTCCAGCGCGTCGAGCTCCAGCTCGACCACGCGAGGACATCCCGCCGTGCGCAGCTCTTGCGCGCAGCTGCTCAGCGCGGCGCGATCGCGCCCGAGCAGCGCCACCTCTCGCGGCGCGCCGCGCTGCAGCTGGCGCACGATCGCCAAGGCGATCTCAGAGGTGCCGCCGAGCACGACCACGCGCCTGCCCGAGGATCGGGGGCTCGCGCCGCTCACGCCCGGTCTCCGCACAGGCCCAGACGCCGCGCGAGGTCCGAGCGGAGCACCCCGTCCGGATCGACCCTCCGCCGCTGGGCTTGAAAGCGCTCCAGCTGAGGGTACATCGCCTCCAGGCACTCCCGCCGCAGGCGGACGTCCTTGCTCAGATACACGCGCCCGCCGCAGCCGGCGACCAGCTCGTCAAGCTCATCCAGCGCCGCGTGCAGCCCCGGCGCCGCCGCGGGCAGGTCCACGGCGAGCGTCCACCCCTCCACGGGGAAGGACAGCGGCCCGCCGAACGCCGCGCCGAAGCGCTTGAACACCGCCAGGTACACCGGCAGGCGCCGTGTGCTGATCAGCTCGAAGCAGCGCTCCAGCGCCGTCTCCTGGCCCACGGGGATCACGAACTGGTATTGGATCAGTCCCGCCCGGCCGTAGAGCCGATTCCACTCCCCGAGCACGTCCAGCGGGAAGAAGTACGGCGCGATCGCCAGCGGGCGCCCGCGCTCGCGTCGCGGCGACGTGCGCCAGCGCAGCGTGTTGAACGCGCGCACGCTCGCCGGACGCAAGAGCGCTGCGGGAAAGCCGCTGGGAACATCGAACGCGGGGCCCTTGGAGAGCGCACCGGGGTAGGCGCTGCCCGCCGAGCGCCGCCCGCGCGCGGGCGGCGTGAGCGCGCCCGCGGGGAGCGGGTCGGCGCGGCTGACGATCGCGCGCCCCATCTTCGATCCTGGCGCCAGCAGGTCCAGCCAGGCGACCGAGTAGCGGTGGCGTTCGGTGCCGCTCAGCAGCTCCAGCGTCTGCGCTAGGCCGTCCGTGCGGTCCGCGTCCTCGGCCACCCATGGGGAGGACAGCGGCTCCGCCCGCAGCGTCGCTGCGACCACCACGCCCGTCAGCCCCATCCCGCCGAGCGTGGCGTAGAAGAGCTCGGGGTCGGACTCCGGCGAGAGCTCCACCACGCCGTCCGCCGGTGTGCACAGGCTGAGCGCCGTCACGTGCCGCGCAAAGCCGCCGTCGCGGTGATGGTTCTTGCCGTGGATGTCGCTTGCAATCGCCCCAGCGAGCGTCACGTGGCGGGTCCCCGGCACGACCGGAAGGCCGAGCCCGTGGGCGGACAGGCGCGCCATCAGCTGGGCCACGGTGGCGCCCGCCTGCGCCGTGATCAGCATCCGCTGCGGGTCGATCGAGACGATCCGGTCGAGCGCGGTCATGTCCAGCACCTCGCCACCGCCGTTCTGCGCCGCATCCCCGTAGCTGCGCCCGGCGCCCCTGGCGATCACTCCGTCCTGTGTGCGCGCGCGGGAGAGCGCGTCGAGCACCTCCTCCACCCCATGCGCCCGGAGCACATGGCAGCGGCTGGCAGCGGTCCGTCCCCATCCGCACAGCGAGCGCTCGGCGCGCACCGGGGATGTGCGCGCCCTCATCTCAACGACCGACATACACCCCGCCGAGGAACAGGACGCCCCACGCGACGCCCAGCGCCAGCAGCGTGCGGTCGCGCAGGATCAGCTCCTCCGGCGCCTGCCCCGCGCCCGCTCCGATCAGCGTCGCGTAGCGGACCAGCCACAGCAGGAACGGGGCGATCGACAGCCCGTACCAGAGCAGATGCGAGGGTCGTGTGACCGCCCACCCGGTGTAGGCGACCCCGCCCAAGGTGGCGGCGGCCGCCAACAGCAGGCGCAGCCTTCCCAGCGAGTAGCGCCGCAGCGTCGCCCGCGCGGGGTCCGAGCCGCCGTGCTCGCGCAGCTCCGCATAGCGCTTGGCGGCGACCAGGTAGACGGCGCAGCATCCCGTCACAATGACAAACCAGCGCGACAGATAGATGTCGCTCGCCACCCCGCCGGCGAATGCCCGCAGCACGAAGCCCGCGGCGATCACCAGGATGTCCGCCACAACCACGCGCCGCAGCCACAGCGAGTAGCTCGCCGTCAGCAGCAGATAGCCGCAGGCGAGGGCTGCGAGGCCCGGCGCGATCGCGATCGCCAGGGCGATCCCCAGCAGCGCCAGCAGGGCGGCCCAGCGCAGGGCCGCGGCGGGCGAGAGATCCCCCGAGGCCACAGGGCGCAGGCGCTTGAGCGGATGCCTGCGATCCTGCTCGCGGTCGCGCACGTCGTTGACCAGGTAGGTGGCGCTCGATATCAGGCACAGGACCACGAAGGCTCCCGCCACCTGCGCCGCGACCAGCGGTCGGTCGATCATGCCGGCCGCGGCGGGGGCCGCCAGAACGAGCAGGTTCTTGCTCCACTGACGCGGCCGACAGGCGCGCAGCAGCACGAGCGCAGGGGAGCGCGCCGCGCGGGCCGGTGGGGCTGCCGCTTCGAGTCGAGTGATCGGCTGGGTATCCCGCAGACGACGCAGAGGCACCTGCTCGTCGTTGGCTGCGGCCTCAGGTGGGTGAATTGGCTAAACCTCCGTTGGACAGGGCTAATTGGAGAGCTGCGAACCCGAAGAGAACCCACTGCCCACGCGAGCCAGGATTCCACACCGCTGCCCGTTTTCGGCGCGGTTGATCCGCTTCGAGCGGTGAGACTTCTCTTAGTGAGAATCCGCTCACCCCGCCCGCATTGGCCGCACACGCGCAGGGTGCTTCCTACAGTGTATGCATGGAGCTCGGCGCTGCCACGCGCAACAG
>DAINPC010000120.1:0-7129 GCA_036743695.1 Solirubrobacteraceae bacterium
GCTCGCGCGCCGGGCCGCCACGCACGATGTCTCCGAGGCGATCTGGCTGCGCGCCGCGCGCCTGCCCTTCGCCGCGACCCTGATGCGCGCGGTCCACACGATCGTGATCGTCGGCCTCGGCGCCTCCCTCGGGCGCGAGGCCGCACCGCAGCAGATGGGCGCCGCGGCGGCGAGCGCCCTCGGCGACTGGGCCCGGCTACCCGAGTGGCAGCGGCGGCTGCTGATGGCGTGCGGCGCCGGCGCAGGGATGGCGGCGGTCTACAACGTGCCGCTGGGAGGCGCCCTGTTCGCCCTGGAGGTGCTGCTCGGCACGCTGACGCTGCCGCTGGTGCTGCCGGCCCTCGCCACCTCGCTGATCGCCACGGCCGTCGCCTGGATCGCGCTGCCCAACCATCCCACCTACGAGATCCCCAGCTATCCCCTCAGCGCCTCGCAGATCGCGTGGGCGATCCTCGTCGGCCCGATCGCCGGCCTCGCAGCGGTCGCCTGGATACGCCTGGTCACAGCCGCCCACGCCCTGCGGCCGGCGGGCTGGCGGCGCTTTGCCGCCCCCGTGCTCGTCTTCAGCGCCCTGGGCGCGCTGGCCATCGCCTACCCGCAGCTGCTGGGCAACGGCAGGAACGTGGTGCAGCTGGCGCTGGTGGCGCGCCTCGGCGTGGTGCTGCTCGCGGTGCTGCTCGTGCTCAAGCCGCTCGCCACAGCCGCCTGCCTGGGCAGCGGCGCTCCCGGCGGCCTGTTCACTCCCACGCTCGCCTACGGCGTGCTGCTCGGCGGCCTGCTCGGGAGAGGCTGGGCGGAGATCTGGCCCGGCGCCCCGTTGGGCAGCTACGCGATCATCGGCGGCGCCGCAGTGCTCGGCGCATCGATGCAGGGGCCCCTCGCCGCGGTCGTGCTGCTCCTGGAGCTCACCCAGCACGCCGACGCGCTGATGGTGCCGATCCTGCTGGCCGTGGTCGAGGCGACCGTGCTCGCGCGGCTGCTGCGGGCACCGTCGATCTACTCCGCTCGCCTGTCCCGCCATCAGCCGCCGGCGGAGCCCGACGGGTACTCGACAGGCGATGTGCAGGGGTGGTTGGGAACCTCCTGAGGTGGTACTACTACCGGATCATGCCCCGCGCGATGTGGACCGGAGCGATCAGCTTCGGCATGGTGACCGTGCCCGTCAAGCTCTACAGCGCGCTCAATCGCAAGAGCGTGCGCTTTCACCAGCTCTCGGGCAGGACGGGCGTGCGAATCGCCCAGAGGCGGGTGGACCCGCAGTCGGGCGATGAGGTCCCCTATGAGGACGTGGTCAAGGGCTTTGAGATCGCTCCCGACCGCTACGTCGTGATCGAGCCCGGGGAGCTGGAGACGCTCCAGCCGAAGAAGACCAAGACGATCGAGATCGAGGACTTCGTGGAGCTCTCCCAGATCGACCCCGTCTTCTACGACCACCCGTACTACCTGGCGCCCGGTCCCGGCGGCGCCAAGCCCTACCGGCTGCTGCTGGAGGCGATGCGCGAGACGGGCAAGGTGGCGATCGCCCGCGTGGTGATCCGCTCCAAGGAGCAGCTCGTGGCGATCCGCCCGATGGGCGAGGTGCTGGGGATGGCCACCATGATCTTCGCCGACGAAATCCTTCCCGCCGAGCGCCTTGACGAGATCTCCGAGGCGGCCGAGGTCACGACGACCAAGCGCGAGCTGGACATCGCCAAGCAGCTCGTGGACTCGCTGGCGGGCGAGTTCGAGCCGGACAAGTACAGCGACACCTACCGCGAGGAGGTGCTGGCGCTGATCGAGCGCAAGGCACAGGGCGAGGCGATCGCCGTGCAGCCCGTCCTGGAGGAGGTTGCCGCGCCCGCGCCCGATCTGATGAGCGCGCTGAAGGCGAGCCTGGACGCGGTGCGCGCGCGCGAAGCCGACGGCGCGGCCAAGCCGCGCAAGCCCGCCGCCAGAAAGGCCACAGCGAAGAAGGCCGCGGCGAAGCAGCCTGCCGCCAAGAAGCCCGCGTCCTCGCGGACCGCCGCCAAGCGGTAGGTGCCGCCCCGCCGCGCAGGCAGGCCGCAGCAGGCCGGCGCACACGCCCGACTGAAGGGCTACTGCGAGAAGCGAGACTTCAACGCCACCCCCGAGCCGTCCGCCGGGGTGCCCGCCGCGGGCGACGCTGCGCGCTTCGTGATCCACGAGCACAGCGCCAGGCGCCTGCACTGGGATCTGCGCCTGGAGCACGAGGGGGCGCTCGCCTGCTGGGCGATCCCCAAGGGCCTGCCGGAGGAGCCCGAGGACAACCGCTTCGCAGCCGCCACCGAGGAGCACCCGCTCGAGTACCTCGAGCTCGAGGGCGAGATCCCCAAGGGCCAGTATGGCGCGGGGACGATCTCGATCTGGGATCGCGGCACCTATGAGTGCCTGAAGTGGGAGCCGCGCAAGATCGAGGTCGCGCTGCACGGCGAGCGCCTCCGGGCGCGCTACGCGCTGTTCCCGATCGACAAGGAGGACCCGCCCAGGGACTGGATGATCCACCGCATGGATCCGCCCACCGACCCAAGCCGCGAGCGGATGCCCAGGCGGATCGTGCCGATGCTCGCCCGCGCCGGCGCGCTGCCCGTCGAGGACGATCGCTGGGCGTATGAGATCAAGTGGGACGGGGTGCGCGCGATCGCCTACTCGCAGCCGGGAGAGCTGCGCCTGGAGAGCCGCAACCTCAACGACATCACCGACAGGTACCCCGAGCTCGGCCGCATCGGCCGCGGGCTGGGCTCGCACAGCGCGGTGCTGGACGGAGAGATCGTGGCCTTCGACGAGGGGGGCCGCCCGAGCTTCTCAGCGCTCCAGCAGCGCATGCAGGTCGCATCCCGCGCCCAGGCGCGCAGGCTGATGAACGACACCCCGGTGACATATGTGATCTTCGACCTGCTGTGGCTGGATGGCCACTCGCTGATGGGGCTCCCCTACGGCGAGCGCCGCGGGCGGCTCACCGCGCTGAAGCTGACGGGCGAGAGCTGGCAGACGCCCGAGCACGTGGTGGGCCACGGCTCGGCGCTGCTCGCGGCCAGCGCCGAGCAGGGCCTGGAGGGAATCCTGGCCAAGCGGCTGGACAGCGTCTATCAGCCGGGGCTGCGCACCAGGCACTGGGTCAAGGTCAAGACGCTCAACCGCCAGGAGCTCGTGGTCGGCGGCTGGATGCCTGGGCAGGGCAAGCGCACCGAGCGCGTCGGCGCCCTGCTGCTCGGCGCTTACGAGCGGGGCGGCGCGCTGCGCTACGTGGGGCGGGTGGGAAGTGGCTTCAGCGACGCCGAGCTCGACCGCCTCGCCCGCCTGCTCGCCCCGCTGCGTCGCGCGAGCTCGCCCTTTGCCGCGGGGGAGGAGCCGCCTCGAGGGGCGGTCTTCTGCGAGCCGCAGCTCGTCGCGGAGGTCGAGTTCACCCAGTGGACGCGGAGCGGTAGCCTGCGCCAGCCCTCCTACAAGGGCCTCCGCGAGGACAAGGACCCCGCGGAGGTCGTGCGTGAGGACACCGCCGGGGCATTGCGCGAGGACGGCGCGAGCAGCTCCTACCAGGCGCCGCGTGCAATCTCGATCCGCGAGCAGGGCGCCAAGAGCGCCGAGGCGAGCGTCGAGGGGCGCGAGCTGAAGCTGTCCAACCTCGACAAGGTGCTCTATCCGTCCACGCGGTTCACCAAGCGTGACCTGATCGACTACTACGCGACGATCGCGCCCGCCCTGCTCGGCCACCTCGAGGGACGGCCGCTGACCGTCACCCGCTGGCCCGACGGCGTGCAGGGAAAGTCCTTCTTTCAGAAGCAGGCGCCCGCGCACCGGCCCGAGTGGGTGCGCACCGCGACCGTGGCCGGCTCGCGCAAGCCGATCGACTACACGCTCGTCGGGGACCTCCCCACGCTGGTCTGGCTCGCGAACCTCGCGTCGATCGAGCTGCACGTCCCGCTCGCGCGGGCGGAGGCGATCGGGCGCCCGACGGCGCTCGTGTTCGACCTCGATCCCGGCGCCCCCGCGACGATCGTGGAGTGCTGCCGCGTCGCCGTGCAGCTGCAGGGCATGTTCGAGAGCCTAGGTCTGCAGAGCTTCGCCAAGACATCGGGCTCCAAGGGGCTACAGGTCTACGTCCCGCTGAACGGCGAGGGCGACTCCTACGAGGCGACCAAGCCGTTCGCCAAGGCCGTCGCCGAGCTGCTCGAGAGCGCCGAGCCCGATCTGGTCGTCTCACGCATGACCAAGGCCAAGCGCGCGGGCAAGGTCCTGATCGACTGGAGCCAGAACGACGCCAAGAAGACCACCGTGTGCGTCTACTCGCTGCGCGCCACCGAGCGCCCCACCGTCTCCACGCCGCTGGAATGGGAGGAGGTCCGCGGCGCGATCGACGCCCGCGACCCGGCCCCTCTCACCTTCCTGACCGCCGAGGTGCTCGATCGCGTGGCCGAGCGCGGTGACCTGTTCGCGCCCGTGCTCTCGCTCGTGCAGGAGCTGCCCGCGTTCTGAGCTACTCGAACTGCGGCTCGGCCCACCACGGCATGATCTCCGGGAGGCCGTCGCTGACGCGATCGGGGAAGTTGGCGGCGCGCTTCTCCAGGAACGCGGTGATGCCCTCCACCGCGTCGGGGGACTGCCCGCGGGCGAGCATGCCGCGGGAGTCCGCGCGGTGGGCGATCATCGGGTGCTCCGCGCCGAGCATCCTCCACATCAGCTGGCGGGCCAGCGCGACTGAGACGGGGGCGGTGTTCTCGGCGATCTCGCGTGCCAGCGCCCGCGCCGCGTCGAGCAGCTCCGCGCCGGGGTGCAGGCTGCGCAGCAGCCCGCCCTCCAAGCCCTCCTGGGCGGAGAACACGCGGCCGGTGGAGACCCACTCCATCGCGCGGCTGATGCCCACGACGCGCGGCAGGAACCAGCTCGAACACGCCTCCGGGATGATCCCGCGGCGCGCGAACACGAAGCCCATGCGGGCGTCCTCCGCCGCGAGCCGGATGTCCATCGGCAGCGTCATGGTCGCGCCCACGCCCACAGCCGGGCCGTTGATCGCGGCGATCACCGGCTTGGTGGACTGGAAGATGCGCAGCGTGAATTGACCGCCGTTGTCGCGCGCCGGCCCGTCGTGCTCGCGCCCGCGGTAGTCGAACGTCTCGCCGCCGCTGGCCAGGTCGGCGCCCGCGCAGAAGCCGCGCCCGGCTCCAGTCACGATGATCGCGCGAACCTCGTCGTCGGCGTCCGCGCGATCGAACGCCTCGATCAGCTCGACGCCCATCTGCGATGTCCACGCGTTGAGACGATCGGGCCGGTTCAACGTGATCGTGAGGACGCTGTCGGCGACCTCGGCTGTGATCTGCTCGAAGTCCACGGCGGCTACAGCCTAGAGATCTCGCGCGGTGAGCTGCCGCTGATAGGGCCCGCGGCCAGTCAGGCACGTCGCGCCACAGCGGGCGGCGAGCGCGAGCGCGTCCGCGAGCGCCATGCCCGCGGCCAGCCCATAGGTGAGGCCGGCGGCGAAGGAGTCCCCGCAGCCGTATGAGTCCGCGCGCTCGCCCGGCGGCTCGGCCGGCGCCCACCTGCCCGTCTGGCCGGAGCGCAGCCTGTAGCTGCCGCCGTGCTCGCCCTCGGTCAACACCACCAGCTCCACCTCCGCGTCCGCGCGCGCGGCCTCGCGGCGCTCGATCTCATCCCTGCCGCTCAGCACCAGCGCGTCGAGCGCCACGCCGTGGCCGAGGGCGTCGCGCGCGCGGGGGCTGGCGAGGAGCACCCGTGCGGCCTCGCGCGCAGCGCGCAGCGCGCTCGCGCCGCCGGCCGTGAAGTAGACGCCGTCCAGGTCCGCCAGCTCATCCCAGTGCTCGCCGCCCTCTGCCCCCAGGGGCTCCAGGCGCGCGCCCAGAGTCGTGATCGTCCGCTCGCCGGCGTCATCGACCAGGGTGACGGCGCGTCGCGTGGGGGCCGCGCCCAGCGACGCGCGCACCTCGACGCCGAGCTCGCCAAGGCGCCGCAGCGACCGACGTCCCTCCTCGTCCTCGCCGAGCGCCGTGAACAGCAGGCACCCGCCGGCGAGGCGGGCCAGCTGCACGGCCGCCACAGCGCCACCGCCCGCCGGCTCCTCGAAGACGTCCCGAGCGTGGGCCACCTCACCCGCGCGGGGAACGTGCGCCACGCGCGCGAACTGCACCCACTCCACGTGGCCCACCACCGCCACCCTCACCCGGCTCGACCGCACGCGCGCCAGTCTCACACACCGCGCGCGCTACCGGACAGCACCGCCGCCTGCTCCGCACCGGCCCGGGCACGTAGGATGCGCGCACCGATGACGCCCGTCCTGCTCGTCGACGAGCCCGCTCCCCACGTCCGCCAGCTGACGCTGAACCGTCCCGGGCAGCTCAACGCGATGACCTCGGAGCTGTGCGAGGAGCTGCACCTGCAGCTGCGCGCGATCGCCGCCGAGCGCTCCTGCCGGGCGGTGATCCTGACGGGCGCCGGCCGCGGCTTCTGCGCCGGCCTGGACCTCCACGGCTACGGGGCGGCGCCGGGGAACGACGGCAGCGACGAGCCGCGCGACCGGCTCGCCAACCAGCAGCACATGTCGACCCTGATCCTCGGGCTGCGCGCGCTGCCGCAGCCGGTGATCGCCGCCGTCAACGGGCCGGCCGCCGGCTTCGGCCTGGCGCTGAGCCTCGGCAGCGACATCCGCTACGCGGCCCCCGAGGCGGTGTTCCGCGCGGCCTTCATCAACATCGGCGTGTCCAACTGCGACATGGGCACCAGCTGGCTGCTCCCCCGCCTGATCGGCGCCTCGCGCTCGCACGAGCTGATGCTCACCGGCCGCCGCGTGGGCGCCGAGGAGGCACTGCGGATCGGCCTCGTGGCCGACGTGGTGGGCGACGGCGGCCTGCTCGACCGGGCGCTCGAGGCGGCCGTGCAGATCGCCTCGCTGGCGCCCTGGGGCGTGCGCCTGACCAAGCGCGGCATGTGGAGCGCCCTGGAGATCGCCTCCGAGCAGGCGGCTGTCGAGTACGAGGATCGCCAGCAGATCATGAGCACCTTCGGCCAGGCCGTGCCCGAGGCGATCGGCGCGTTCCTGGAGAAGCGCCCGGCGGAGTTCGCCGACTAGCGATGAGCGATCGTGATCCCGCTCGACGGCGGCACCACCGGCTGCAATTGA
>DAINPC010000121.1:0-7106 GCA_036743695.1 Solirubrobacteraceae bacterium
CCCACGTGGACCCGGCCACCGGCCGTGTGGTCGCCGGCTCCTTCTCGGCCACCCCGTAGCTTCGAGGGAGCGCCGGGTCCCGGCCTGCGAGCGCCGTGCGCGTTTGGCCGGATGTCGAAAGCCAGCCCTGCCGATTTCGCCATCGGGTGATCCCCTTCGGTCTGCTTGGCACTACGATTGCGTTCGGCCCTGCCCTCACCGGCACCTGCGCACCTCACCCTTTCTTCAGGAGGAATCGACTCAGCCCATGTCAAGGATCCGCCAGCAGAACGTCACCGCCGCCCAGTGGACCGCCAACGGAGCCGCGCTCGGCTCGCCCGACCTGACCGTCCCGGACAACCAGGTGTTCGGGGCCAACGTCTTCTCCCCCGCCGTCCAGCGCCACCGGCTGCCCAAGCACGTCTACAAGGCGCTGCAGCGGACGCTCGCGCGCGGCGAGTCGCTCGACACGTCGCTGGCGGACGCGGTCGCACAGGCGATGAAGGAATGGGCGATGGAGAAAGGCGCCACCCACTACACCCACTGGTTCCAACCGCTGACCGGCTCCACTGCGGAGAAGCACGACTCCTTCTACGGCCCCGCCGGCGACGGCACCGCGCTGGCGGAGTTCTCCGGCAAGGAGCTGATCCAGGGCGAGCCCGACGCCTCCTCGTTTCCCACCGGCGGCATCCGCGCCACCTTCGAGGCCCGCGGCTACACCGCCTGGGACCCGACCAGCCCTGCGTTCATCCTCGAGAACCCCAACGGGGCGCTGCTGTGCATCCCCACCGCCTTCACCTCGTGGACCGGCGAGGCCCTGGACCACAAGATCCCGCTGCTGCGCTCGATGGACGCGCTCTCCGGCGCAGCCGTGCGCGCGCTCGAGTTGCTCGACGTGCAGGACGCCGCCCGGGTCTTCACGACGATCGGCTGCGAGCAGGAGTACTTCCTGATCGACGAGCAGTACTACTTCGAGCGCCCCGACCTGCTGACCACCGGGCGCACGCTCTACGGAGCCAAGCCGCCCAAGGGTCACGAGCTCGACGACCACTACTTCGGCTCGATCCCCGAGCGCATCCTTGCCTACATGCTCGAGGTCGAGCTCGAGCTGGCCAAGCTGGGCGTGCCGATCAAGACGCGCCACAACGAGGTCGCGCCCAACCAGTACGAGGTCGCGCCGATCTTCGAGAACTCAAACGTCGGCGCCGACCACCAGATGATCACGATGCAGGTGATGCAGAACACCGCCCGCCGCTATGGGCTGATCTGCCTGCTGCACGAGAAGCCGTTCGCCGGCGTCAACGGCTCGGGCAAGCACAACAACTGGTCGATGGGCACCGACACCGGCCTGAACCTGCTGGAGCCCGGTGACACTCCGGCGGAGAACCTGCAGTTCCTGTTCTTCTGCGCCGCCGTCATCCAGGCCGTGAACAAGTACCAGGCCCTGCTGCGCGCGTCGATCGCGAGCGCCGGACAGGACCACCGCCTGGGCGCCAACGAGGCGCCGCCGGCGATCATCTCGATCTTCCTCGGCGCCGAGCTGGAGAAGGTCTTCTCGGCGATCGAGGCCGGCAAGGTGCAGCCCTCCAAGCCCGGCTCCTTCCTCGGCCTGGGCACACCCGTGCTGCCGCCGCTGCCGCTGCACGGCGGGGACCGGAACCGGACCAGCCCGTTCGCCTTCACGGGCAACAAGTTCGAGTTCCGCGCGCTCGGGTCGAGCGCCTCGCCGGCGTTCCCCAACACGGTGCTGAACACGATCGTCGCCGATGCGGTCGACGAGCTGAGCGACAAGCTCGAGACGGCCCTCAAACGCTCCGGCGCGACCCTCGAGAAGGCCGTCACCAGCGTCGTCAAGGACGTCTGGGCCGCCAACAAGCAGATCATCTTCGACGGCGACGGCTACTCCGAGGCGTGGCACGAGGAGGCCGAGAAGCGCGGCCTGGCCAACCTGCGCACGACGCCGGAGGCGCTGCCGTGGCTGATCGAGAAACAGACGCTCGCGGCCTTCAAGAAGTACAAGGTGCTCTCCAAGCGCGAGCTCGAGTCGCGCTACGAGGTGTTCACCGAGCAGTACGTGATGAACATCAACATCGAGGCCGAGACCGCCGCCTCGATCGCGCGCACGATGGTCCTGCCGGCGGCGGTTCGCTATCTCAACGAACTGCGCGCCAGCGGGCTCCAGGAGCTGGTGGGCGAGGTCGAGCCGCTGGTCAAGGAGCTGCACTTCGCGCTGCTGAAGCTCGAGGACGCCAACCTCGACGAGAACCACCCCGACGGCTCCGCCCAGAAGGAGTCCGTGTACATGCGCGATACGGTCATTGCAGCGATGGACGACGTGCGCGACGTGGCCGACCGCCTGGAGAAGCTGGTCGCGGACGACCTGTGGCCGCTGCCGAAGTACTCGGAGATGCTGTTCATCAAGTAGGCCTGACGGCACAGGGCAGATTGAGGTTTAGAGACATCGGGGTACGGGTATCACCCCCCATAAGCCACGGCGGTGAGACGCCGTTTCCCGGTGACGTGGGGTGCGCCTGGTGCCGGAGGGTGCCAGGAGATGCGTGCCTGACCGACCTTTGGCGAGGCAGGCGGGGACAATCCAGGAGAACGCAAAGGGGAGGAAAGAATGCCTAGAAGCACCATTTTCGAGGACCGCGCGCTGCGATTGGCGCAGGCGCGCGTGCGGACCGTCGCAGCGATGCTCGCGCTCGCAGGAGTGCTGGCGGCACTGGTCGGAGCGACCCCCGCCATGGCCGGTCTCCAGAAGGAATTCTCGGTCTTCTCGGCATGTCCGCTCAGCACCCCGGGCGTGACCCAGTGCATCTCCTCCAAGACCGTCAGCGGCCAATTCAAGATCGGCTCGAAGACCGTCGCGATCACCCAGCCGGTGATCCTGCAGGGCGGGATCAAGGGCACAGGGACCGAGCTCGTGGGTGCGAGCCTCTCAAAAACCCCGCTGGTGGTCCCCGGCGGCCTCCTCGGAGTCGGGCTGCTCGGCAACCTGGAAGAAGTGACGGCCACCTCCGAGCTAGCCGGGACGGTGATCCTCAACCCGCGCGCCCTGACGACCCAGGAAGGCGTCGCCACCTCGCTGCCGATGAAGGTGAAACTCGACAACCCGCTCCTCGGGAGCACCTGCTACATCGGCTCTGACGCCCAACCGATCGTCGCGCAGCTGACCACCGGGACGACGAGCCCGCCCTCGCCCAACACCCCGATCACAGGCAGCGCCGGCACGATCGTGATCGAAGGCGACGGCAAAATCAACTCCTTCAGCAACACCTCCCTGGTGGACAACGCCTTCGCCGCACCGGGTGTCAACGGCTGTGCCGAACCGGCCTCGCTGGTGGTCGACCCCGCCGTGGACCTGTCCGCCGGCCTGCCCGCGGCGGCCGGGACCAACACGGCGATCCTCAACGGCACGATCAAGCAGGCGGGATCGGTCGACGTGCAGGCCGAGGCCGCGCTGCCGGAGCTCGGCAGGTGCGTGAAAATCGCGAAAGGCAAACAGGGAGTGGCCCCGCCCTACTACGAATTCGAAAACTCCGCATGCACGTATCGTGCATCGACGGGCTTCGGCAAATACGAATTCATACCCGGCACCGGAGCGGGCAAGAGATTCACGGGCACAGGCCTCAACGCCAAACTCGAAACGGCGAGCAAAGCGAAGATCAGCTGCACGGGCTCAACCAACGCAGGCGAATACACGGGCACGAGATCGGCGACGCTGTCGGTCACCTTCACGGGCTGCGTGGGCCTCGCCAGCAAGGAAGCGTGCCAGAGTGCCGGCGCCGCGCCGGGCGAGATCTCAACGCCCTCGCTAGCCGCCGAACTGGGCTTCATCAAGAACGAAGACGTCGCCAACGTACTGCAGGTTTCCGTCGGATGGGACCTCAAGCACGATCCCGCGATCATCTCGGCCACCTGCGGGGCGTCGAATGAGCCCGTCGTTGTGAGCGGCTCGGTGATCGCTCCGATCAGCGCGATCGACAAAATGGCCTCGGCCTTCTCGCTGAACGCCAAGGCGAGCGCCGGCAAACAGGCTCCCGAAGCCTTCGAAGAACAGCCGAACGACACGCTCACCGCCACATTCGGGTCCGGTTCCGGTGAACAGATCGGTCTGACGACCACCGAGAAACTCACCAACGAAGAAAAACTCGAGATCAAAGTCAAGGCCGAAGGGTAGGCGCACCCACCGGCGCTGGAGGCGCTGCGCGGGGGGTTGATCGCCCTCGCGCAGCGCCGCTCCACGCCGTAGCCTCCCGTCGCCAGGCCGTCCCGGGCGCCGGGCGCGATCGCCCTGGTTGTTAGGCTCAACTCGATGCGCGACTACATCGATGCGATCAACAGCCGGGTCGTCGTCTACGACGGCGGCATGGGCGCCACCCTCGAGCAGTTCGACCTCAGCAGCGAGGACTACGGCGGCCTGCCGGGCAAGTGCCACGAGGCGCTCGTGCTCAACCGCCCGGACGTGATCGAGGGCGTGCACGGCTCGATGCTCGACGCGGGCGCCGACGTGGTCGAGACGGACACCTTCCAGGCGTCGCGGATCAAGCTGGAGGAGTGGGGCCTGGCCGACTACACGGTCGAGATCAACACCAAGGCGGCTGAAATCGCGCGCAAGGCCGCCGGCGAGGATCGCTTCGTCGCCGGCTCGATCGGCCCGACGGGCTACCTGCCCGCCTCCGAGGACCCGTCACTCGGGCAGATCCGCTTCGGCGAGCTCGTCGAGGTCTTCACCGAGCAGGCCGGGGGCCTGATAGACGGCGGCGCGGACCTGCTGATCATCGAGACCGCCCAGGACATCCTGGAGGTCAAGGCCGCCGTGTTCGGCGCGCGCGCGGCCTTCGACGGCGCCGGACGGACGCTCCCGATCCACGCCTCCGTATCGCTGCTGCCCAACGGCGGCAAGATGCTGCTCGGAACCGACATCTCGGCGGTGCTGAGCACGCTGGAAGCGCTGAAGGTGGACGTGATCGGCCTGAACTGCTCGACCGGGCCGGAGGACATGCGTGACGCGATCCGCTTCCTCGGCGAGCTCTGCGCCGTGCCGGTCGCCTGCATCCCCAACGCCGGGCTGCCGCTGCAGGGCCCCGACGGAGAGACGATCTTCCCCGAGCGGCCCGAGCCGCTGGCGGAGGCGCTGAAGGAGTTCGTCGAGCGCTACGGCGTGGGCATCGTCGGCGGCTGCTGCGGCACCACGCCCGCGCACGTCGCCGCGATCGTGGAGCGCGTCGGCGGGCGTGCGGTCGGCCCGCGCCCGGCGCCGCGGCCCCCCCACCTCTCCTCGATGATCGCCGCCACGCCGCTCGTGCAGGAGCCACGCCCGACGATGGTCGGCGAGCGCGTCAACTCGCAGGGCTCGCGCAAGGCCAAGGAGCTGCTGCTGGCCGACGACTACGACGGGCTGCTGCAGATCGCCGAGGACCAGGTGGTGGGCGGCGCCCACGTGCTCGACCTGTGCGTAGCGCTGACCGAGCGCAGCGACGAGGACGAACAGATGCGCCTGGTGGCCAAGAAGGTCTCGCTCACCCAGCCCGCCCCGATCCAGATCGACTCCACGGAGCCCGAGGTGATCGAACGCGCGCTGGAGCAGATCCCCGGCCGCGCGATCGTCAACTCCGTCAACCTGGAGGCCGGCCGCGCGAAGCTCGACCGCGTGGTCCCGGTGGCGCTCGCCCACGGCGCGGCTCTGATCGCGCTGACGATCGACGAGGTGGGGATGGCCAAGACGGCCGAGCGCAAGGTCGAGATCGCCAAGCGCATCCGCGAGCTGTGCTGCGAGGAGCACGGCCTGGACCCCGAGCTGCTGATCTTCGACTGCCTGACATTCACGTTGACCACCGGCGATGAGGAGTGGCGGCCCTCCGCCGTGGAGACGATCGCGGGGATCAGGGCGATCAAGGCGGAGATCCCGCAGGTGAAGACCTCGCTCGGGGTCTCAAACGTCTCCTTCGGGGTCTCGCCCGGCGCGCGCGCGGTTCTCAACTCCGTCTTCCTGCACCACTGCGTGGACGCGGGCCTGGACCTGGCGATGGTCAACCCCAACCACATCACGCCCTACTCGGAGATCTCAGACCTCGAGCGCGAGCTGGCCGACGACCTGGTGTTCAACCGCCGCGAGGACGCGCTGGAGCGCTTCATCGCCCACTTCGAGTCCAAAGGCGAGGAGGAGACCCAGAGCGCGGCGGATCCGACCGAGGGCATGGAGCCCGAGCAGGCGCTGCACTTCCACATCCTGCGCCGCCGCAAGGAGGGCGTGGAGGACTGGATCGATGCCAGCGTGGAGAAGCTCGGCGCGGTGCCCACGCTCAACGAGGTGCTGCTGCCGGCGATGAAAGAGGTGGGCGACAAGTTCGGCGCCGGCGAACTGATCCTGCCGTTCGTGCTGCAGTCCGCGGAGGTGATGAAGCGCGCGGTGGCGCGGCTGGAGAAATACCTCGACAAGATCGAGGGCTACACCAAGGGCACGGTCGTCCTGGCCACGGTGTTCGGGGACGTGCACGACATCGGCAAGTCGCTGGTCAACACGATCCTCACCAACAACGGCTACACGGTCATCGACCTCGGCAAGCAGGTGCCGATCCAGACGATCCTGGACGCCGCCGTCGAGCACCAGGCGACCGCTATCGGATTGAGCGCGCTGCTGGTCTCCACCTCCAAGCAGATGCCCGCCTGCATCCAGGAGCTTCACTCCAAGAAGCTCGACTACCCCGTGCTGATCGGCGGCGCGGCGATCAACCGCGCCTTCTCCTACCGTGCCCTGTACCCCGGCGGCAAGGACTCCGAGGAGCTCTACGAGCCGGGCGTCTTCTACTGCAAGGACGCCTTCGAGGGCCTGGCCGTGATGGACCAGCTGATCGACGAGGACGCCCACGCGGCGCTGGTGGAGAAGCTGCGCGCGGGCGCCACCGCCTTCCGCGAGAAGGGCGAGGCCCCGGTCGAGGAGGTGAACCTCGCCGACGACTCCGTGCGCTCGCCCGCGCGCACCGACGTGCCCGTGCCGACGCCCCCCTTCTGGGGCGTGCGGGAGATCGAGGTTGACCTCGACGAGGTCTACCGCCACCTGGACACCCACGTGCTGTTCAAGCTGCACTGGGGCGGGCGCGGCGTCAAAGGCGAGGCGTGGC
>DAINPC010000122.1:0-7084 GCA_036743695.1 Solirubrobacteraceae bacterium
AGTTCGGATCGACCTGCGCGATCTTCCCGATCGACACGGAGACCCTCACATATCTGGAGCTCTCCGGCCGCCCGCCCGAGCAGATCGCGCTGGTGGAGGCGTACGCCAAGGAACAGGGCCTGTGGCACGATGAGCGCTCGGAGCAGCCGACCTTCTCGGACACCATCGAGCTCGATCTGGGCACGGTCGAGCCGAGTCTCGCCGGTCCCAAGCGCCCCCAGGACAGGGTCTCGCTGAGCCGCGCGCGCGAGGCGTTCCGCGAGGCGCTGCGCGACTACGTGCCCAGTGACGGCGAGCAGGCAGACGCGCACGACGAGGCGGTGGCCGAGTCCTATCCGGCCTCCGACCCGCCGGCCAACGGCGCACCCGGCCACGGGCAGCCCGCGGCGGGCACCGCGCAGCACACGGCCGCAACGATACAGCGCCGCCACGCCGCCACCGCAGTGACGCTGGACGGCGAGAGCTTCGAGCTCGACCACGGCCACGTGGTGATCGCGGCGATCACCAGCTGCACCAACACGTCCAATCCGTCGGTGATGATCGGCGCGGGCATCCTCGCCCGCAACGCGCTGGCGCGCGGCCTGCGCTCCCAGCCGTGGGTCAAGACCTCGCTGGCGCCGGGGTCGAAGGTGGTGACGGAGTACCTCGACCGCGCGGGGCTCACCGAGCCGCTGGAGCGGCTCGGCTTCAACCTGGTGGGCTACGGCTGCACCACCTGCATAGGCAACTCCGGACCGCTGCCCGAGGCGGTCTCGGCGGCGGTCAACCAGGCGGACCTGGTGGTCGTGTCGGTGCTGTCGGGCAACCGCAACTTCGAGGGGCGCATCAACCCGGACGTGAAGATGAACTATCTCGCCTCGCCGCCGCTGTGCGTCGCCTACGCGCTGGCGGGGACGATGGACATCGACATCGTCAGCGATCCGCTCGGCCAGGACGAGCAGGGGCAGGATGTCTACCTCAGCGACATCTGGCCGTCCGAGCACGAGGTGGCGCAGACGATCGGCGAGGCGGTGCGCGCGGACATGTTCCGCCGCAGCTACAGCGAGGTGTTCGACGGCGACGAGCGCTGGAACGGCCTGGAGGTCCCCGAGGGCGAGCGCTTCGCCTGGGATGGCGAGTCCACCTATGTGCGCAACCCCCCCTACTTCCAGGGCATGCCCGCGGAGCCGGGCGCGATCGGCGACATCGAGGGCGCGCGCGTGCTGGCGCTGCTCGGCGACAGCGTCACCACCGACCACATCTCTCCCGCCGGGTCGATCAAGCGCGACGGCCCCGCGGGCGCCTACCTGCAGGAGCAGGGCGTGGCGCCGCGGGACTTCAACTCCTACGGCGCGCGCCGCGGCAACCACGAGGTGATGATGCGCGGGACGTTCGCCAACATCCGCCTGCACAACCTGCTGGGCGGCGGTGAGCCGCTGCCGGAAGGCGGCTTCACCCGCTACCTGGCGGACGGCTCGGGCGAGCAGATGTCGATCTACGACGCGGCCATGCGCTACGTGGCGAACGACGTCGAGCTGGTGGTGCTCGCCGGACGCGAGTATGGCTCGGGCTCCTCGCGCGACTGGGCGGCCAAGGGCACCAAGCTGCTCGGCGTCAGGGCGGTGATCGCGCAGAGCTTCGAGCGCATCCATCGCTCCAACCTGGTGGGCATGGGCGTGCTGCCGCTGCAGTTCCCCGACGGGCAGAGCGCGGCGTCGCTCGGGCTCACGGGTCGGGAGGTCTTCTCCGTCACGGGGCTGGCCGCGGCGATGGCCGACGGCGGCTCACCGCCGAGCGAGGTGCAGGTGAGGGCCGAGCGCGACGGCGGCTCTCCGATCGAGCTCGTCGCCAGGGTGCGCATCGACACCCCGCGGGAGGCTGAGTACTTCCGCCACGGGGGCATCCTCCAGTACGTCCTTCGAGCGCTGCTGGCCGCATGACCCAGCCCAAGCGGACGCCCCGCGGGAAACGGGCGAGTGGCGAGGACGGCGTTCCCCAGGTGCTGCTGGACCTGCTCGGCGCGCGCGGGCCGTCGGGCTATGAGAGCGCCCCCGCGGCCGTCTGGCGCGAGGCGGCGAGCGCGTTCGCCCGGGTGAGCACCGACGTGGTGGGCACCCCGGTGGCGCTGGTGGGAGCAGCGCACGGCTATGAGAGCGATCCGCCGCGGCTGCTGGTGATGGGGCACATCGACGAGATCGGGCTGATCGTCATCCACATAGACGACGAGGGCTATCTGTGGTTCCGCGGGGTCGGCGGCTGGGACGCCCAGATCCTCGTGGGTCAGCGCGTGGTGCTAGACACCGGCGGTGGGCCCGTGCGCGGCGTGGTGGGCAAGAAGCCGATCCACCTGCTGCGCGACGAGGAGCGCAAGAAGGTGGCCAGCATCCCCGACCTGCACATCGACGTGGGCGCGCGCGACGGTAAACAGGCGCGCAGGCTGGTGCGGATCGGCGACGTCGCGGTGATCGACGCGGGACCCGTGGAGCTGCCCAACGGGCGCCTGACCTCGCGCGCGCTGGACAACCGCCTGGGCGCCTTCGTGGCGCTGGAGGCAGCGCGCCTGGTCGCGGAGGCGGGGGGCGCGAAGTGGGAGCTCGCCGCCGTGGCCGCGGCGCAAGAGGAGACCACCTTCGGCGGCTCGCGCACCAGCGCCTTCTCGCTGCGGCCGGACGCTGCGATCGTCCTGGACGTCACCCACGCCACGGACGCCCCGGGGATCGACATCAAGGAGGCGGGCAAGCACGAGCTGGGCTCGGGGCCGGTGATCAGCCGCGGCTCAACGCTCAACGACGGCGTGTTCGAGCTGCTCCACCAGACGGCCGAGGCCGAGAAGATCCCCTTCACGGTCGAGGCTTCCGGACGCGCCACCGGCACCGACGCGGACGCCGTACACATCAGCCGCGGTGGCGTGCCAACCGGGCTCGTGTCGATCCCGATCCGCTACATGCACTCCCCGGTCGAGCTGGTCCAGCTCGACGACGTCCACGCGTGCGCGCGCCTGATCGCCGCGGCGGCGCTGCGGCTGGAGCGCGAGAGCAGCTTCGCGCGCTGACGCCGACGCCGCCCTCGGGCGGCTGGCGGGGCGCTTCGCGTGGGGGTCCGTGCTTGGGACCCCCTGCCGCGGCCCCGCGCGCTCAGGCGTTGGCGAGCTCGCTGAACGGCTTGATCTTGTAGGCCTCGCCGGGGGCGCCGCCGAGCACCAGCACCGACAGGCCGTTTGGGCCCGAGTAGACCTTGCGCCTGGTGGCCGATCCGACGCGCACGAGCACGTCGCGGTCGAGGTCCACGCGCTCTCCTTCGATGTCCAGCCAGCCGGATCCGTCGAGCGCCAGGTAGACCTCCTCCTGGCCGTCCTCGTTGTGCTCGTGCTCGGGGTAGTCACCGCTGTCGGCCGGGAGCCTGATCACCTGGATGCCGAACGAGGTGACGCCCAGCTCGGCCCGGGCCTTGACGAAGCCGCCGCCGAAAGCAGCCTCCATGTCGTCGAGCTTCTTCGCCGTGTAGTCAGCCATGTGGGCAACCCTAGCCGATCCTCAGCGGCATCAGGAGCCCGAGCTGGCGCGACTGGGCGAGCATCGTTCCATCGGGCGCCCAGATCATGGAGTCCTCCTCGAAGAAGCCGTCGCGGATGAGCCCGCCGCGGATGCGCACGAGGCACAGCTCGTCTGGGTCGGGGGCCCCCCGACCCGGCGTGGGCACGCGGAAGTGGACGGTCAGGTCGATCGTGGGCGCGGCGTTGGGCTCGGTCAGGCGCATGAACGGCGCGGGGATGAGCGCGTCGGTGAAGAACGCCAGCGACAGCGCGTCAACGGGCCGCGATTCGGCCAGTCCAAGCCAGCCGCCGAATTCCATCGGCTGCTCGGCGCCGGAGAAGGGGATGCCGCCGAGTCGCGGCTGCAGGGTGATGTTGCGGGTGAACGGCGGCGCGCCGTGCTTCAGCAGCGTCCCGGGCTCGCGCGTCGCGTCCGGCGGCGCCACCCGGGGCATCTCGATGTCGGAGATCTCCGGTCCGCTCCAGGGGACGGAGAAGGCGGCCAACACCAGCGCGGTCAGCGTGCCGTCCTGCTCCATGCGCGCGGACAGGGTGCTGAGCGAGCGCCCCTCGCGCTCCAGCACTGTGCGGATGCTCACCGGACCGGGCTCGGGCGCGCTGGCGAAGTGGATGGTCAGCGAGCGCGGCGAGCGCAGCGGGTCGGCCACCGACTGCATCAGCGCGCGTAGCAGCATTGCCGCCAGATAGCCGCCGTGGGGTCCCCGGCCGGCGCGCCAGTCGGGCGAGACCTCCGCGCCGAAGACGTGCTGGCCGATCTCCGATCGCTCAGAGCCCCCCTCGCGCCAGACGGCTGTGTCGCTGTCGAACTTGCCGAGCGACGGCCGGTGCTGGCCGATCTCCGATCGGTCAGCCACGTACCAGCCGCTTGTAGGTGATCCGGTGCGGGCGCTCGGCGGCGGCCCCCAACAGCGAGCGGCGGTGCTCCTCATAGGCCTCGAAGTTGCCCTCGAACCACGTCACCTGCGAGTCGCCCTCGAAGGCCAGGACGTGCGTGGCCACGCGGTCGAGGAACCAGCGGTCGTGGGAGATCACCACGGCGCAGCCGGGGAACGCCAGCAGGGCGTCCTCCAGCGCGCGCAGTGTGTCCACGTCGAGGTCGTTGGTGGGCTCGTCGAGCAGCAGCAGGTTGCCGCCGCTGCGCAGCAGCTTGGCCAGGTGCACGCGGTTGCGCTCGCCGCCGGAGAGCTTGCCGATCCGGGCCTGCTGGTCTGAGCCCTTGAAGTTGAAGCCGGCGGTGTATTGACGCGAGTTGACGACCCGCTCGCCGACCTTCAGCTGGTCCAGGCCCTCGGAGATCTCCTCCCAGACGGTCTTCTCCGGATCCAGCGAGTCGCGCGACTGATCCACGTAGGCGAGCTTGACCGTGTCTCCCAGCTCGAGCGTGCCGCCATCGGGCGACTCCTCGCCGGTGATCATCCGGAACAGCGTGGTCTTGCCCGCGCCGTTTGCGCCGATCACCCCGACGATGCCCGCGCGCGGCAGGTCGAAGGACAGGCTCTCGATCAGCAGGCGGTCACCAAAGCCCTTGGAGAGGGCCTTCGCCGTGAGCACCTTGTCGCCCAGGCGCGGACCGGGGGGGATGTGGATCTCGACCTCGTCGAGCTTGACGTTGCGCTCCTCCGCCATCAGCTCCTCGTAGCGCGCCAGGCGCGCCTTGGACTTGGTGCGCCTGCCCTTGGGGTTGGTGCGAACCCATTCCAGCTCGGCGGCGATCGTGCGCTCGCGGCCCTTGTCCGAGCGCTCTTCCTGAGCAAGGCGGGCCTGCTTCTGCTCCAGCCAGCTGGAGTAGTTGCCCTGGTAGGGGATGCCCTTGCCGCGGTCGAGCTCGAGGATCCAGCCGGCGACGTTGTCGAGGAAGTAGCGATCGTGGGTGACGGCCACGATCGCGCCCTTGTACTCGGACAGGTGCTGCTCCAGCCAGGCCACCGACTCGGCGTCCAGGTGGTTGGTGGGCTCGTCCAGCAGCAGCAGGTCGGGGGCGCGCAGCAGCAGGCGGCACAACGCCACCCTTCTGCGCTCGCCGCCGGAGAGGGTGCTCACTTCCGCCTCAGGCGGCGGCAGGCGCAGCGCGTCCATGGCGTATTCCAGCTGGGTGTCGAGGTTCCACGCGTCGGCCGCGTCGATCTTGGCCTGGATCTTGCCGAACTCATCAGCGGTCTCATCGGAGTAGTTGGCCGCCAGCTCGTTGAAGCGGTCGAGCAGCGCCTTGGTCTCGGCGACGCCGTCCTCGACGTTGCCCTTGACGTCCTTGGTCTTGTCGAGATGGGGCTCCTGCTCGAGCATCCCCACGGTCGCGCCCGGCGCAAGCGTGGCCTCGCCCCGGTACTCCTGGTCCACCCCGGCCATGATCCGCAGGAGCGTGGACTTGCCCGCCCCGTTGTAGCCGAGCACGCCGATCTTGGCGCCGGGGTAGAAGGCGAGCGACACGTTGTCGAGCACCGTCTTGTCCGGGGGGTGGACCTTGGACAGGCGGTGCATGGTGAAGATGTATTGAGAGGACATTGGCACGCAGGATAGGGGCTGGCCGAGGTCGCTAACGTTGTCGGGTCATGCCCGCCACCGTCCTGGATATCGAGCAGCATCTGCTCTTGCTGGAGCTCGAGGCGCCGTTCAGCAAGCGCGAGGTCCAGCTGGCGCGGCGCAGGATGGCCAAGCGCTGGCACCCCGACGTGGCGCCCCAGGGCCGCCAGTACGAGCACGAGCGCCACCTGAAGGCAATCAACGAGGCGGCCGACCAGCTGGAGCGCCTGGCCGAGGGCTCGCGCGGCGGGCAGGTCTCGCGCAACGCCGTGCGCGTCAGCGCGGCGGCGGCGCGCAGGGAGCGCGAAGAGGCGGGCAGGCGCGCCTATGAGGCCGAGCAGCGCGCGCGGGCGCACGCCCAGGAGCGCGCCAAGCACGACCCGTTCGGCAGCAGGGTGCCCGACCACTCGGTCGTCCACCGCTATGCCCGCTGCATCTCCTACCCCGAGTGGGGCGTGGGCACGGTCACGGGCATCTACTTCTCCGCGGACAACGGCGACGACCTCGCCGAGGTGCAGCAGTGGGCGCGCGTGAAGTTCAGCCACGGCGTGCGCACGGTGCCCGCCGGCAGCATGAAGTTCGTGGACTTCTCCAGGCCCGACCCCGCCGAGGAGCGGGTCGAGCGCTTCCTGATCGCCGCCCAGCGCGCGATGGCCGAAGGCGAGTTCCTGCTGGCAGCGCAGCGGCTGATCTACGCCCGCGACGCGGAGCCGCGCAACGTGGCGGTGCTGAGGTTGATGACGCTGGCCTTCTGGCAGGCGGGCAAGCTCGACGAGGCGGCCAGGGCCGTGCGCGACTGGGCGCGCGTGGACGGCAGGCGCCCGGCCGCACACCGCTTCGCGGCCAGGATCTACGAAGACATGGGCGCCGTGGACCTGGCGGAGGAGGCCGCGGACAGAGCCGCCAAACGCGGCCCCTCCGACGCCGGCGCCTGGGAGCGCCTGGGCCGGCTGCGGCTACGCCTGATGGACCGCGAGGGCGCGCTCAGGGCGCTGGAGCGCGCGATCGCGTTGGGTGCCGGCGGCGAGGTCC
>DAINPC010000123.1:0-7081 GCA_036743695.1 Solirubrobacteraceae bacterium
GAGCGCCTGCCAGACGCTCCCCATCGCGGCGATGTGCACGCCGTCGGCGGTGGAGTCCGAGACATCGTCGAGGTCGATGCGCGCCGCCAGCGCAAGCGCCGCCAGCGCCTCGGGCAGCCTGCCGGCGCGCGCGAACGACGCTGCGTGGACGCCAAGCGACAGCGAGCTCGCGTGCGCGGTGCGCGGCCACGCGCGACCGCGCTGCGCAGCCGGCTCGTGAGGGCGAGCTCACCGCCGGGGTCGGCGCCGCCCGGCGAGTACAGCCGGCTCAGTCCGGGAGCCACCCGCTTACCGTCGCTCATCGCCATGTCGGCGTGCCGGATCAGCACTTCGGGGCTCTCGGCGTCATCGGGGAAGACGCTGACGCCGATGCTGGCGTCGAGCCTGAAGTCCTGGTCACCGATCGCGAACGGCTCGCGCAGCACGTCGTGGAGCTGGCGCATGACCGCTGAGACCGCCGGCGAGAGATCCAGCCACCCGGGGCTCGGCACGCGCTCACCGGAGCGTGTCAGGTCGGCGAGCAGGACGAGGAACTCGTCCCCGCTGTTGCGGGCGACGAGGTCCTCGGCCCGCACTGCGCGGCGCAGACGCGCGGCGACCTCGCACAGCACCGCGTCCCCGGCAGCGTGTCCGAGGCTGTCGTTGACGACCCTGAAGCGGTCGAGGTCCACGTAGAGGACCGCAAGTGCGCCATCGTGGCGCTGGGCGCGAGCCAGCGCGAGCCCGAGATGATGCTGGAACATCGCCCGGTTGGGGAGGTCGGTGAGCTCGTCGTGATAGGCGAGGTAGGCGAAGCGCTCCTCGGAGCGCTTGCGCACGCTGATGTCCTGCATCTGGACCATGAAGCGCAGCCGATCGCCCTCGGCGTGGCGCGCCCGCGAGACGCTCAGGATCACCCACACCTCGTGGCCGTCGGCGTGGATGTAGCGCTTCTCGGTGCGGTAGTTGCGTATCTCCCCGCTCAGCAGCCGTGGCATGTGCGCGAGGTCGCGCCCGACGTCGTCGGGGTGGGTGAGCTCGGGGAAGGCCACACCCACCAGCTCGTGCTTGGCGTAGCCGAGCATCTCGCACAGGGCATGGTTGGCATCGATGATCCGGCCTTCCACGTCCTCCAGAGCCATGCCCACCGTGGCGTTCTCGAACGTGTCACGAAAGCGCGACTCGCTCTCGCGCAACTCCTCCAGCGCAGTCTCACGCACGGCGAATTTGCGGTCGAGCTCGCGCGCGAGCACCCATGAGAGCGTCGTCACCGCGCCGAGCATCAGCAGCACCATGAGCAGCAGCGCAACCTGCGAGCCATATAGCCCAAGCGTCTGTCCCTCCCGGCTGAGCAGGCCGAGCAGAGGGGTGATGATGGTCACGCCCGGCAGCACCCGCCGCGCCAGCGCCCCGCCAGGGCCGCTGGAGGCCAGCAGCCTCATCGAGCCACGGATCGGGTCGGCCAGCAGCAGGCCCGCGCCCAGGAAGACGCAGGCCAGCGCGGCGAGCGCGGACATCCGGGTCGCCGTTCCAATGCCTGAGAGCGCCGAGGCGCCCATGAGATCGCCGATCAGCGCGACGAGGCCTATCGCGAGGACTGCCAGGGCGAGCGGATTGCTCGGCCACACCCGTCCCACCCGGCGACGGGAGAGGAGCGCCGCGCATCCGAAGAGCGCCAACGCGATCGCGGTGTTCGGCGCCATGCGGCCCGGGTTGAGCACCGCCGGGGCGTCGCGGAAGAGCGCCTGGTCGATCCCGAGATCGACTTCGAGAGCGTACTCGCACAGGTGTGCCGCACCGTCGAGGAGAACGAGCAGGCCGGCCACCGTCGCCACGCGTCGCGCCCGCCGGCTCGGGCTCATGAGCGCGGTCAGGCACACGGCAGCCGCCACCAGGCCCAGCGCGGTGTTGGCCTTCATCACTTCGGTGCCGAGCCCGATGGTCTTCAGAGCCTCGGATCCCGTGAGCCATCCGCTCAGCACGACCAACCCGATGGCCGCGACCGACAGCGCGCACAGCCGGCTCGCCCGGGCGGCGCGCGCCGTCAGCGTTGGATCGATAGCGAAGGATCCGAGCCCAGCGACATGCGCGGGATCGGCAGATGAAGTAGGCGACATGTCTCACGATGTCATCGTCAGGCCGGCTCCAAAGCGTTAGAGGGACCCGCGGTGCCGCTTCGGGTCAGTCAACCCTTGATCGTCACCGGTACACCAGGACTGACGCGTGCCGCCAGCCAATCGATGCTCCCGGTGCCGAGGCGAATGCAGCCGTGCGAGGACGCCGTCCCGAGTGTTCCTCCGAGGTTGTCGCGCCCGTGCATCGCGATCTGTCCCGGACCGCCTTCGAATTCCTGCAGCACGTTCGAGCGGGCGCTGAGCGCCAGGGCAAAGGGACCGCCTGCCTCCCCGGCGGACATCCGCAGCGTCTCCTCGACGAAGAACTGGCCGGTGGGGGTAGGCGTGGAGGGCTTGCCGATCACCGCTTGGAAGCTCTTCAGCATGCGGCCGTTGTCGTAGACCATGATCCGACGGGCGTTGAGGTCGACCGCGATGCGCCACGGCGTCACGAGCGCGCGCGTGCCCCGTTCGGCGATCCAGCCGGTCGATCCGTCGGGGCGACCGGGAAGCATCACCTGCAACCACCGTGCGCCACCGGGCGCCATCGAGCGTGAGATCACGGGCAGGGTGGTCTGCTCGCCCGTGATCGGCCTGCGAGGAGCCACGAGCGCAACCCGCGGGGACGCGGCATCGGGCGCCCGGTGCGCGCCGTGTGCGCTGAGCAGGACGGCGAGCTCCTGGGTCGCCTGCGCGCGGGCTGGGACGCCGGCGCCGGCTGCGGCGCCGGCGCTCGCGCCAGACAGGCACGCCGCCGTCAGTCCGACTAGCACGCTGCGGTGGAGCCGCCGGACCTGCGTGCGCTGCGGGCGAAGCCGGGCGCGCGGCGGGGTGTTCGTCGTGGTTGTGATGGCCTCACTCACCCCGTGAACGAGCCGCGCTTGTGCGGGAGCGCCGGGCGTGGAGTCGAGTGTTTCCGGGTCGCTTTCCGGCGGCGCCGAGCAACCGGTTTCCGCGATCCGGTCGGTGACAGCGGTTTTGTGGTCACACCGCCGCCCGCGCCCGAGCCACCGGGTAGGCCTGGGCCACCGGCAGCTTCAGGGCTGGTTTCCTGGCCGCCGCCACTGCCGCTCACACTCGATGCACAGTTGGAGTTGGTGATCGTGTTGGTGTCCAGGTTGACTGCGCCTGTTCGCGCCAGCAGCCTGCCATGAATCGTGGCGGCCGTGTTCGCAGTGATCGTCGCCAAGGCCATGACCGTGCCAACGAAGCGCGTGCCCGTTCCCAGCGTCGCCGAGGAGCCGACCTGCCAGAAGACGTTGCACGCCTGCGCGCCGTTCACGAGCAACACCGCTGTGCTCGAGCCGCTGATCAGCGTGGAGCCGATCTGGAAGATGAACACCGCGTTCGGGTCGCCCTGGGCGTCGAGCGTGACGCTGCCCGAGGACAGCAGCAGCGAGCTGCTGGCGGTGCGAACGCCCGGCAGGAACACCTGGCCGGCGAGGTCGGTGCCGGCCGAGCCGTTGCTCGGCCGGGAGGCGGCGTCGTTGTAGGCGGTGGTCAGGGCGTTCTTGGCCGCGATCGCAACGGCGTCATCTACGTGTGTCTGCCCGAGTACATGTGGAGCCCCCGTCACCGAGGATCCAGGGCTCAAACCCAGGTCGCCGAACATCGTCGTGGGACCGGTGTTGGTCACGGTCGAGCCGCCCAGCACCGAGAAGCTGGCCGCCGATCCCAAGCCCACGCTCGCGGAGGCGCCCAGGGCGCTGCTCGCGAAGGCGAGTGTGGAGAGCAGCCCGAGCAGGATCAATCCTGCTCGACGCAAGTGGCGGCCGCGCCCGCTGAGGGAACGCCGGCGTGCTGCGGGGTGCTCGTCGGTTGACGACTCATACCTCTGTGGGACGCCGCCGTTCATGGGCGTCTCCTCACTGCGGCGTGGGACACCGCTTTAGATGGGGATCATTCCCCGGGGATCATTCCCCGGCCTCGTGGACCTGCGGTGTCATCGGGCGGTGCCCCGCCCAGCGTTAGCCAAGGGTGTCCAACTCGACAAGTGTCGAGCCAGAGCATGGTGCCGGTGTTGATCACCCGGCTTCCCTCTGGGGACGAGAGGTCCGGTGTTATCGTTCCTCGTCGAGTCGGAGCTAGAGGGATCGCTTAGGAGTTAACAGCGCCGTGACGCTCACCCAGTTGCATGCGTCTACAGGAGGACACGTTGCGCCTCTTGCCGTGGGCGTGTCGTTCGCCGCCGCCTCCTTCGCGGTCGGCTTGACGGTGGGGAGCGCCACGTGACCGACGTCGCCGAGACAATCGACGCTTGGACGCGGCGTGGGGAGCGCGTAGCTATGGCCACGGTCGTTGAGACGAAGAAGTCCGCCGTCCTTGCGCTCGCCGCGGCGTGGCAGATGACGCCGCTGAAACGCCACGCGCTTGAAGCGTGCCGCCGCAGCACGCTTCCGGCGAGCGGGCGTCGAGCGGCGGCCTCGGTCGCACGACTTGGCCTGCGCAATGGTGTCGCCTGTGTTGGCTCTTGCTGGGCGATGATGCTCGCGATGGCCCTCGTGACATCCGAGCGGCTGCTCTGGACCGTGGCACGCACCTGCATCGTGTCCATCGAGAGGCTGGCGCGCACGCCCCGGCACGCGACGAGCTACGCAGCGGGATTTCTGGGGTGCACCGCGCTCGGCGTCGCGATCCTCGCAGTCGCGGGATGACTCGCCACGGCGCGATCACGCCATATGGCCGACTCGCCGATCAGGCGCGAGAGATCCTGCTTCGAATGTCGGCGCACTCCAGGCACACCCGCTCGGGCACGATGCCGGCGCGCATGAGCAGCGCGAAGATCTGGCAGCCGAGGCAGTAGGCCAGGATCGACTCGAGTCCGGCCGCGAGGATCAGTGCTGCCAGGAGCACATCGGCAACGGCGTGAGCGGCGAAGCCCAGCGCGGCGACGGCCGCCACGGTCGTGAGGGTGGCGCCGATCGCCTGCGCGAAGCGCTTGGGTGGGCCGGGCACCGGCTTCTCGGCACCCAGGCGAGGGGCCACAACCCGACTGGCGAGACGACCGAGCGGACTGAGCGTGGGGCCGGTGAGGACGCGCGCGATGAAGCCGTATGCCAGCGGCACCAGCAGCCAGTACCACGAGGTGGCGAGCGTGACGCAGGCGAGGAGCATCACCACCAGGGCCACCGTACGGGCGGCCTTCTCATTCACGGGGTTGGGGAAGCTGAGGATCTCGAAGAACATGGCTCGTGCGCTCGACCTGGCTGCTCTACGCGGAGCGCCATCGGTAGCTGGCGGTCCCCCCATGATATCCAGGAAACCCGATCAGCAATAGGCCAATTTCACGGCAGCTGCGTTGACGGCGTCGGTGTCCGGCACTCGTGGGTCCGTGTCGAGGCGGAAGCCCCCCCCGCGGCGGACGCTTCCGCGGCGTCATCCGCGCCGGCCGCTCATGCGGTCAGCCATCTGGTATGAAGCGGCGATGACGACGATCTGCGAGCGGATCGGTAGCTGGGCGGCGAGCCTCACCGAGGCCGACATCCCGGAGAGCGTGCGCGAGCGCTGCGAGCTGCAGAGGGCCTCGATCATGGCTGCGGCCCGAGCCGGGGAGCGCGAGGCGGCGCCGTTCGCCGACATCGCCGGGAAGGGACCTCTCGGCGAGGTGTTCGCCGGCGCCGCCGCGTCGATCGCGCACGACTGGGACGACTATCTGTACATGGGCCACACCGGTCATTCGGCCGTGGCCGTGTCGCGGGCGTTTGCTCCGGATGAGCCCTCCCGTGCGCTCGTTGCGCAGGTGGCCGCCAACGAGGTCGCCGGGCGTCTCGGGCTCGCTCTGTTCCTCGGCCCCCACAACGGCCAGTTCTGGACGTCGATTCACTGCGCCGCCGGCGCCGTGGCCGCCGGGGTCGGACTCGGTCTCGACGGGCAACGACTGGCGCACGCGCTCGCGATCGCGCTCTACCAGCCTCCCTATGGGCTGTGGCCGGGGTTCATGGGGCCGGCGACGAAGCTGCTCACGGCCGCCGAGCCGGCGGTGCAAGGCGCCCGTGCGGCGCTCTTGGCAGCCAGGGGCGTGGAGGGAGCGCCCGAGATCATCGAGGATGATCGTGGACTGCTCGCCCACTTCTCGTTCGTCCCGCGCCCGAGCGCGTTTGGAGGTCTCGGCGAGGTGTGGCTGAGTGACACGCTCGCGTTCAAGCCGTATCCCGGCTGCGCCTACCTGCAGGCAGCGGTCGACGCCGCCCTCTCCGCCGAGGTGAGTCCCGCTGAGGTGAGAGACGTGGAGATAGCCGGCGGCTACCTGACGGCCGGCATGGAGGCACTCGGCGAGCGCGCGGGCTTGCGCCCCGTGGGCGTGACGTTCTCGGCGAAGCTGAGCGTGGCCGTGGCGATCCTGGCCGGAAGGCTCACCCACAACGAGCTGAGCGAGGCGTGGTTGAAGGACAACGAGAGCGCGATCCGCGAGCTGGCGGCACGCACGACGGTGCGCCACGACTGGGAGCTGACGCTCGCCACGCTCGACGGCGCTGCCCGGGGAGGGGCCACGCTGCGCGATGTGCCCTTGAAGGCGTGGCCCAGGGTGGGACGCAGAATGCGCGAGCTGCACATGACCGATCTGTCGCTCGGCATGCGCGACCTGGGCGCGCTGGCACGCGAGCCGCACCTGCTCGGAGCGCTGCGCCGCGCGGCGCTCGGTCCCGGCGAGGGTGGCACCGAGACGCTCGACACGCGCGCGCTGCGCATGACGTTCCCATGCCGGCTGACACTGCGACTGCGTGGTGGCCGCGCGATCGAGCTCGACGGCGGCGAGCCGGGCGCGTGCGGTCACCCGCTCGCGCAGCAGCGCGAGGTGGTCGAGCGCAAGATGGCCCTGACCGGGATCGCGCTCCCGGCGGCGTCCAGCGGCTGAGCCGGCGTCCGGCGCGGGCAGCAGGATCGGCGGCGGGCGCCCGCGCCTCCTCGCACGATCGCAAGCAGTGTAACTTCCATGGTGCGCCGGTCCCGTCCCGAGGGTGACCGGGCCGCCCGCAATCGATGCCGCG
>DAINPC010000124.1:0-7040 GCA_036743695.1 Solirubrobacteraceae bacterium
GGATCGTGCGGCCCTTGTCCGCGAGCGAGCGGGTGACCGCCTGGCGGATCCACCATGTGGCATACGTAGAGAACTTGTAGCCGCGGCGGTAGTCGAACTTCTCCACCGCCCGGATCAGCCCGAGCGAGCCCTCCTGGATCAGGTCCAGCAGCGTCAGGCCGCGTCCGACGTAGCCCTTGGCGATGGACACCACCAGGCGCAGGTTGGCCTCGACCATGTGCTGCTTGGCGGAGGTGTCGCCGCGCTCGATCCGCTTCGCCAGCGATACCTCCTCACCGGCGCTGAGCAGCGGCACCCTCCCGATCGAGCGAAGGTACAGCCGCAGCGAGTCCAGGCTCGGCTCGACCGTCAGGTCGAGCTCCGGGCGCTTGAGCTCCTCCAGGCGTGCGTGCAGCCCCCGAATCTGCTCGTCGCGCTCCTCCACGTCGCGCTCGCCCGCAGCGGCAGCTGCCGTCGTCGGCTCGTGGCTCGGATCCTCGCGGGGGGCAGGTGCGTGCTCGCCACGGGCCTCGCCGTCCAGGCGCAGCTCGAGGGCGGACTCGCTGGAACCGACGATGTCGATCCCGTGCTCCTCCATGTAGCTGAGCAGATCCTGCGTCTGCTGGCGGGAGAGCTCGGCCTCCTCCAGCGCGCCGTCCAGCGCCTCGGCCGACAGGAACCCCTTCTCCTGACCCTCGGCGATGATGCCCTGCAACTCCTCGATCTCCACCACAGCCGTGACTGTGGCGGTCAACAGACCCTCAAGCTTCTCGCTCAATTGGACTCCCAAGGACCGATGCAACTCCCCTCGGGACAGCGGAGCCGCCCCGACCTCCCCTCACCTACGCTAAGCCTCCTGTGCGTTGCGTCCAGAACGGTAGTTTCGTCGCGTCTCGCCTTGCCCGCCAATCCAGGCTTCCTCGTTCCGTCGGGTGGGCTCGACGGGCCTAGTGCGGAGTGATACCAGAATCCGCGGTCGAAGATGCAGCCGCGCCACTGCCCCGATCCTCCCCCGGCCGCGCGCTAGGCTTGGCCGCGGTGCAGGCGAGCAGGCCCACCCCCACCCTGTCTCCGACCCGGGGCGCCGGCGAGGACGTCCAGGCGCGCGCCCCCGCGATCGCCGTGGGGCTCTCGCGCGTCGGCGTGGCCGGCGTGGAGAAGGTGGTCCGCATCCGCGAGGAGCTGTTCCTCGCTCGCTTCGACTGCTTCGTGGACCTCGGCGGCGACCAGAAGGGCGCGCACATGTCGCGCTTTGACGAGGTGATCAACGAGGCGATCGGCGAGGTCGTGCTGGGCGAGGCGCCGTTCCGGGCGGAGACGCTGGCGCAGCACATCGCCGAGCTGGTGCGCGAGCGCCAGGGCGCCGAGCGCGCGGAGGTGACGATCGCGGCGCGCTACCCCGAGCACAAGCCCGCGCCCGTCTCCGGTGTGCGCACGCAGGAGATCTACACGCTGCACGGCCGTGCCGTGGCCTTCGCACACGGCACCCGGCGGACCGTGGGAGTCTCGGCCACGGGCATCACCGCCTGCCCGTGCGCGCAGGAGCTGGTGGCCGCCCGCGCCCGCGAGCGCCTGGCCGCGCAGGACTTCTCCCCCGAGCAGATCGACACGATCCTTCAGAGCGTGCCCGTCGCCACCCACAACCAGCGCGGCCTGGCCACCCTGCAGATCGGCTGCACCGAGGACTGCGCCGTGGAGATCGACGCCAGGGCGCTGTTGGAGATCGCGGAGGCGAGCATGTCCTCGGAGATCTACGAGCTGATGAAGCGCTCAGACGAGGTGGAGGTGGTCGAAAAGGCCCACCGCAGGCCGCGCTTCGTGGAGGACTGCGTGCGCGAGATGGTCGCTGGGGTGGTGCGCGAGCTCGGCGGGCTGGACGGCGCCAGCTTCCTCTCCGCGCGCCAGGAGAACCTGGAGACGATTCACCAGCACAACGTCGTGGCCGAGCGCCACGGCCTGCTCTCCGAGCTGCGCAGCGAGATCGCCTCGGGCGTGGCGGCGGCGCATCAGACGAGCCTGGAGGAGTGGCTCGACGCGGGCGCGCGCGCGGGCGGCTCTCAGCCGTCCGCCTGAGCGCGGCGTTCGCTCTGCTGCATGCGCCGGCGCATGCCGAAGAAGTAGTCAAGGCCCGAGAGCACCGTCACGAGCACGGTCAGATACACGAGCGCCGAGACCCACAGAGGCGTTCCGTGCACGGCGATCACAGTGAGGACCGCGGCGATCTGCAGGCAGGTCTTGACCTTCCCGAACATGCTCGCCGCCATCACCACGCCCGCCTGCGTGGCCGCCAGGCGCAGCACCGTCACGGCCAGCTCGCGCGTGATGATCACCATCGCCACCCACGCCGCCAGCCGGTGCAGGGAGACGAGCGAGATCAGCGCGGCGACGATCAGAAGCTTGTCCGCCAGCGGGTCCATCAGCTTGCCGAACGTGGTGATGGAGTTGCGCGCCCGTGCCAGATAGCCGTCCACGAAGTCCGTCAGCGACGCCAGCGAGAACACCACCGCCGCCAGCACGTCGCCCGCGGGCGTGTTGCCGAGCAGCGCCACCACCAGCACCGGCACCAGCATGATCCGCAGAACGGTCAGCAGATTGGGTAGGTTCAGAGGGAACACTCCCACGAGAATATCTCGGTGAAGCGAAAGGAACGCGCCATGAACAAGCGCACGCTCGGGCCGGACGGTCCCGAGGTCTCGGCCATCGGCCTGGGCTGCATGGGGATGTCCGCCTTCTACGGCGCCACCGACGAGCAGGAGGCGCTGCGCACGATCCACCGCGCGCTGGATCTCGGCTGCAACTTCCTGGACACCTCCGACATGTACGGCCCGCACACCAACGAGCGGCTCCTCGGTGGCGCCATCGCCGGGCGGCGCGAGGAGGTCTTCCTGGCCACCAAGTTCGGCATCAGGCTCGAGCCCGGCGAGGCGGGCGGGCCTCCAAGACGCTCCATCGACGGCAGCCCCGACTATGTGCGCAGCGCCTGCGAGGGCTCGCTGCAGCGCCTGGGCGTCGATCACATCGACCTCTACTACCAGCACCGCGTGGACCCCAACACGCCGATCGAGGAGACCGTGGGGGCGATGGCCGAGCTGGTGGCGCAGGGCAAGGTCCGCCACCTGGGGCTCTCCGAGGCGAGCGCCGAGACGATCCGCCGCGCCCACGCCGTCCACCCGATCACCGCCGTGCAGAGCGAGTATTCGCTGTGGACGCGCGACGTCGAGCCCGAGATCCTGCCCACGCTCAAGGAGCTGGGGATCGCGCTGGTGGCCTACTCGCCGCTCGGGCGGGGCTTCCTGTCCGGCCGCTTCAGCTCGCCGGATGAGCTGGACGAGGGCGACTTCCGCCGCTACGGGCCGCGCTTCAACGGCGAGAGCCTGCGCGAGAACCTGAAGCTGGCCGAGCGCGTCAAGGAGCTGGCCGCCGAGAAGGGCCTCGCGCCGGGGCAGCTGGCGCTGGCGTGGCTGCTGCACCGCGGCGAGCACGTCGTGCCGATCCCCGGCACCAAGCGGGTCGCCTACCTGGAGGAGAACCTAGCCGCGGCGGACGTCCAGCTGAGCGAGCAGGAGGTGCAGCGGATCGCCGAGGCCGTTCCCACCGCCACGGGCGCGCGCTACGACGAGTCGGGGATGCGCACGGTCAACATCTGAGGCGCCACGCTCGCCTCTCGGGCGATCAGCGGGACGCGGGCGGTCGGTGGGGCCCGCCGTGGGCCCTGGCGCTCAGTAGCCGACCGAGTAGAAGCTGATGTGGCGGCAGCCGTGCAGCTTGTAGTGGGGCAGGGCGTGATGGCTGGTGAAGACCACGATTCCGGGGCTTTCGCAGTGGATCACGCCCGAGCCCTCGTGGGCGTGCACGACGGTGGCCGGGTTGGTGCCCGTCCACACGTAGTTGACCGTGTCGTTTGAGTAGATGAAGTTCTTGCCCTCGCCCGCGCGGATGACGGCCGTCTGGGATGCGGGCCAGCCCGAGGGGTGGTAGTCGCCCCAGATCACATCGCCCCCCGAGCCGCCGTAGATCGTGTCGTTGCCGTAGCCGCCCAGCAGGTAGTTGTGCAGGCCCGGCCTTCCCACCAGCGTGTTGGCGCGCCCGGCCGCGCCGCGGTCCATGACCAGGTGCTGATCGGCAGGCCAGCCCGCGTGGCTGGTCATCGCCCAGGCGGGGACCGCCAGGGCGAGCGCCGCGAGCAGGCCCGCAAGGACGCTCGCGCGAGCGCTAGGGTGGGGGACGATGCCGCTGATCCCCATGGTTATAGAGCGAACTGCGCGAGGCGAGCGCGAGTTCGACATCTATTCGAGGCTGCTCAACGAGCGCATCATCTTCCTGGGCACGCCGATCGACGACCAGGTGGCCAATCTGGTGGTGGCGCAGCTGCTGCACCTGGAGAGCGAGGACCCCGAAAAGGACATCTCCATCTACATCAACACGCCCGGTGGCAGCATCTACTCGGGCCTGGCGATCTACGACACGATGAAATTCGTCAAGCCGGACGTCGCCACCATGTGCGTCGGCGTGGCCATGTCCATGGGCTCGCTGCTGCTGGCCGCGGGGGCCAAGGGCAAGCGCGCCGCGCTGCCCAACTCCCGCATCCTGATCCACCAGCCCTCCGCGGGCTTCGAGGGCCAGTCCACCGACATCGAGATCCACGCGCGCGAGATCCTCAACCTGCGCGCCAGCATCGACGAGATCTACGCCAAGCACACCGGCAGGCCGACCGAGGAAGTGCGCCGCGACATGGAGCGCGACCGCTTCTTCACCGCCGAGCAGGCGCTCGAGTACGGCCTGGTCGACCGGGTGCTGCAGAGCCACTGAGCGCACCGGTGGGGAGCAGCTGGTAGGGATGTCCGCGCTGACTCCGATCGAGCGGCTGCTGCTGGCGGCGATCGCGCTGCTGACGGCGCTCGCCGGGGTGGCCGACTACGGCGCCTGGGCGCCGGTGCCGCGCTTCCTGATCGCCACGCTCGCGCTGGCGGGGCTGGCGTGGGTGGTGTCGTTCGCCACCGAGCAGCTGGGCGAGCGCTTCGGAGCAGGCGTCACCGGGATGATGCAGTCCACGCTGGGCAACCTGCCGGAGCTGTTCGTGGTGATCTTCGCCCTGCAGAAGGGCGAGCTGGTGGTCGCCCAGACGGCGATCGTGGGATCCGTGTTGGCCAACGCGCTGCTGGTGCTCGGGCTGGTGATCGTGGTCGGCGCGCGCCGTGCCCCCGACGGCATTATGCGCTTCTCCAAGCGCCTGCCAAGAGACACCGCCACGCTGCTGCAGGTCACCGTCTTCATCATCGTGCTGCTCGGCCTGTCACTCGCCGCGCACGACCCCGCCAGCCACCACGTCAAGGCGATCTCCGCCGTCGGCGCCGTCTGCCTGCTGGTCGTCTACCTGACCTGGGTGGTGCCCTACCTGCGCTCGGACAGACTCCCCGGCGCCGGGAAGCAGCGGGGGCCCACGGACGCGCAGGCCGGCGCGGCGGGGTCTGGGCACGCCCACCCGGTTGGCTGGCCGGGGCCGCGTCTGACCCTCGGGCTGACCCTCGGGCTGCTCGTGATCGCCGGGACGAGCTCGGCGTTCGTCTCGGACTGGTTCATCAACGGCCTGGCTCCTGCGATCGTGCAGCTGCACATCTCCCGGCCGTTCGCCGGCCTGGTGATCGTGGCCATCGCGGGCAACGCCGTGGAGAACACCGCCGGGCTGGTGCTCGCCTGGAAGGGCCAAGCCGACCTGGCCATCTCCGTGGTCAAAAACTCCGTGGCCCAGATCGCCGCCTTCCTGTTCCCGCTGCTGGTGCTGATCTCCTTCGCGCTGTCCACCACGCTCACGTTCGCCATGGCGCCCGTCTACATCGGCGCGCTGGCGCTCACCGCGCTGGCCCTCTGGCAGGTCGCCGGCGACGGCGAGGCCGCCGAGTTCGAGGGCTGGGCGCTGGTGGCGATCTACGTGATCCTGGGCACGCTCACGCTGTACGAGTAGCGAGCGCTCGGCTAGCTCGCAGCGGCTCGCGCTCGGCGGCGTGCCGGTGCGAGCTACCCGGCGCGCCGGGCCGGCGCTCAGCCGCGCGCGAGGCCTCCGATCAGCGCGCCGGCGATTCCCCCGGCTCCGGCCGCCTCGGCGGTGCTTCCGACGCCCTCGAGCGGCGCGATGAACAGCGTTTGGATGGCCAGCCGCCCGGGGCCCGTGAAGCGGTTCCAGGTGAGCTTGCCGCCGCCGCCGAAGATGCCCGTCTTCAGGCCCATGGTCACCGCTTCCAGCTTGACCGACGGGTCCTTGTAGAGCCACCCGCCCGCCTCCACGTCCAGCTGCTCGCCCTCCATCAGGTTGACCAGGAAGACGTTGCCGTGGCCGTGCAGCCACACCAGCGCGTCGCCGTCTGTGGCGCGGAACTTGTCCATGAAGAAGCCCGAGCCGCCCAGCAGCATGTTCTGCACGCCCTTGATCCGTTCGAAGCTGTAGTCCAGGTTGTCCGTTGCGGCGATGAACTGGTGCTCGCGCACGTCCAGACCCTCGCCCTGGCGCAGGTGCAGCGGCACGCACTGCCCGGGCGAGTCCCGCGAGAAGGCGATGCGCCCCGAGCCGGAGGTGCGCGTGACGAAGAACTCCAGCCCGGCGATCTTGCGCTTGATGGCGCCCGGGAGTTTCTTCAGCTCGATGTTCAGCTGGGTCTCCTTCCACAGCAGCACGTGGTGCTCGAACATCACCGCCTGGCCCCCGATCTCGATCTGCAGCTCGGGCACCAGCTCGCCGCGGATGTGGTAGGTCACCCCGGCGAAGGTCTCGTCGTGAACGGCTGTGGGGATCGGCTCGGGCAGGTGCATGGGAGGGTGTGTCTCCTTCTCGGGGGTGGGCGGATCGACGGCACGAGCTTGGCGGTTGCAGCCGCGCGCGTCAAGGTCTCCGCCGCGCGCTCGGGCGGGCGGGTTCCTCCAACCCAAAGCGCGCTAGACTGCTGGGACCTCGCGCCTGGGCGGGGTTTTTCTTCGCCCAAGGCCGCTGTCCACAACGACGCAGGGATTTCTCATCATGGCCCGCGGAGACGTTCGAATCGCTATCACCCTCGCCTGCGAGGAGTGCA